>CALCWU010000130.1 GCA_937905855.1 uncultured Mollicutes bacterium | reverse complement strand
GCTAATTTCATAATGTTGAAAATACAATATTTTATTAGTAATGTTATAATCACTAGGATTTATTCTTGTTTCATCTATAAATATCGTATCTGTTGGTAAGGCTCTTAAGCACATCGCCTCTAATTCATCTTCATCTATTTTTGTAGTATATAATGATGATATGAAAATTGAGCTTAATATTATTAACGCTCCAACTAATAACAAATTTATCATTATTTTTATCTTAAATATTCTTAAATAATTAATAAAGCCTAGATGTTTATTGAACTTTCTTTCAACATAGGAATATTCTTCAGTGACATAGTTATTTTCTAGTTTATTGAAATCTATTATTTCACCTTTTTCAATATTTTCTAAAATGTGCTCAACAATTATAACTAATGATTCATTAGAAAGATTTTCATATTCTTCCTTTAGCATTAATGAATATTTACGATCAAGATTGGCAAATCCTTCATCAATCATAACTATTTTGGTTCTTTTAATTAAGGGAATTATTAATAAAAATCTTTCCTTTTCTCCCATACTTAAATTCTTATATTTCTTATCCAAATATTTAGTTAAATCATATTTATTAATAAGCTCATCTATCTTATTATCATCATATTCCCTACCTAGGATAATCCTTAAATTTTGGCGCAGTGTCAAGCTATTAAAGGCTTGATTTTTTACACCAATATAGGTAATATCATTTCTAATAAGCTCAATTTTTTTATAACTAACGCTTTTTATATTTTGATTATTAAAATAAACATTTCCTGTATATTTATATTTATTTAAATACATAAGCTTTAATAAAGTTGTTTTACCACACCCAGTTGGACCTATTATATAATATAGACCTTTTTCTTTAAATGAATAAGAAAAATTATTAAGGATTATTTTATTCTTAAATTTTAAGTTGACATTCTCAAGTCTATACATATCCCAAATCCCCCTTCAGCTATTTAATTCTTCCACTTAATAATTCATCAATACTCATATTATAATTATTAATATAGTAAACATCATTTTCTATATAATTATTATCAATAAGATTATTTTCACTATATTTAAACTTACAATATGATGCATATCTATCACTATTAGTAAATACTATATCATAACTACCTGAAGCAACCTTTTGAGGATATCCATTTACCATATTAACATAAAATTCTTGAATTACATAAACGTCAAAAAATGTTAACATTGAAATAAAATAGTAGCCATCTTCTGAAGCTGTTACATTCTCACTAATCGTTTCTGTAAAAGAAAAAGTATTTGATGTTTGATTTTTGATTTCATTAATAATACTTTCACTAAATGTATGAGTATAATTTGTTGCCAAATTAAATCTTTTTCCACCAAGATAAATACCAAAATCCGTTTTATATGTATTATTATAAGCTGAAGCAAACGCCTCACTTACTGAATATTCTTTACTTTCTTTTTTTTCTAAGGTGATTTTTGCACTTTCACCACGAGAAAGCTTTAACCAAAGTGAAGAGCTTTCCACTAAACAAATAGAATATGGCATTATATAATAACAATATCCTAACTCTTCTGGGTTAGTGAAAATAGTTTTTTCATAGATGGCACTTCCACCAAGCTTTTCAATGTATGGTGTAGGTACATCATCAGCAGGGGGCATTATTGGTTTAGCATAAACCTTTAAGCCTAATGTCGACATTAAAAAAATAATAATAATAAATAACTTCTTTTTCATAATTAACTCCTTATATTCTTCTTAAATTTATTTTAAGCTCTAAACAATCCTTAATAATGCTTGTAATTAAAATAATTACACCTATAATTATTGAGGATATAAAAACAATATGATAGCTTTCAATTTTTAAATAGGTTGTTTGATGAAATTTAGCAAAAAACTTACCTGACATAAAAATAGAAAATAGTATTAATAAAATTGTATATAAAAAATTTTCACCAATTTTATAGATCTTAAGATTATTTTTTCGATAATTGTAATTTAGTAATATTTTATTTGATCTTGAATTTGAATTAAGTAATAATAAAATTATAAAAATAATTATGCCACTAAGACCAATATTTTCTAAATATTTATTACTATTAAAGGTCATTAGAAATGTTTCTTTTTTATATTCTAAATTTGAATTGGTCATAATCTTAAATATTTCTTTTTCCCCATTAGCTATCCTTCTTTTATTTTCCTTAACTAAACCTTTAATATCACTATCCTTTGATAGCTGATAACAGCATTCAGTTCTATTTTCATAAAGCCAATCGCCTAATGTTAATTTTTTATTCCAAATCATTTCCTTAAAAAGCTTATCGCTTAAATATATGTAGCATAAATTGTGGATAGTTTCTAAATTAGAATATACTTTTCCAATTGGTGCCACTCTTAATCCCACTAAATCAATTTTGGCAGATTCATTCGTATAATCAAAAGCAATTTTCTCATGATAGTCATTTGACCCATTTTTTTCATAATAAGAACCATATACTAGCATGTCGTAATCCAAAAAACTTTTATTATTATCGTATTTATTAGACTGTAATGTTACACCAGAACCAGGAACCTTCCCCCTTAAAAACATACTTTCATTTGAAATACAAACACGTGCCTCGCTACTCCAAGAAATTATTGGGGCAATTTGACAAAATTTTGTCATTCTAAAGGTGTTATAATTCATATACATAATATAATGATATGACGGATATCGATCATCATTTGAATATTTATTATAAAAAGTGCTAACAGATTCTTCAATAAAAATATCTGAATTATCATTATATTTGTTTACTTTAAAATCATTTCTACTTGAATAATTATATAACGAATCATCATTTGCTGTATATAAAATACCATCATTAAGCTTTACTCTTTTGCCATTCATATTTAATTCTTCACAAATAAATATTTTATATAATGGATTATACGAACTATAATTACTAATTTCATAATGTTGAAAATACAATATTTTATTAGTAATGTTATAATCACTAGGATTTATTCTTGTTTCATCTATAAATATCGTATCTGTTGGTAAGGCTCTTAAGCACATCGCCTCTAATTCATCTTCATCTATTTTTGTAGTATATAATGATGATATGAAAATTGAGCTTAATATTATTAACGCTCCAACTAATAACAAATTTATCATTATTTTTATCTTAAATATTCTTAAATAATTAATAAAGCCTAGATGTTTATTGAACTTTCTTTCAACATAGGAATATTCTTCAGTGACATAGTTATTTTCTAGTTTATTGAAATCTATTATTTCACCTTTTTCAATATTTTCTAAAATGTGCTCAACAATTATAACTAATGATTCATTAGAAAGATTTTCATATTCTTCCTTTAGCATTAATGAATATTTACGATCAAGATTGGCAAATCCTTCATCAATCATAACTATTTTGGTTCTTTTAATTAAGGGAATTATTAATAAAAATCTTTCCTTTTCT
Organism: uncultured Mollicutes bacterium; assembly: GCA_937905855.1. GTDB lineage: Bacteria > Bacillota_I > Bacilli_A > Acholeplasmatales > Anaeroplasmataceae > CAKQDS01. Next base: position 10,383 of record CALCWU010000130.1, on the reverse strand, counting down.
CCCATACTTAAATTCTTATATTTCTTATCCAAATATTTAGTTAAATCATATTTATTAATAAGCTCATCTATCTTATTATCATCATATTCCCTACCTAGGATAATCCTTAAATTTTGGCGCAGTGTCAAGCTATTAAAGGCTTGATTTTTTACACCAATATAGGTAATATCATTTCTAATAAGCTCAATTTTTTTATAACTAACGCTTTTTATATTTTGATTATTAAAATAAACATTTCCTGTATATTTATATTTATTTAAATACATAAGCTTTAATAAAGTTGTTTTACCACACCCAGTTGGACCTATTATATAATATAGACCTTTTTCTTTAAATGAATAAGAAAAATTATTAAGGATTATTTTATTCTTAAATTTTAAGTTGACATTCTCAAGTCTATACATATCCCAAATCCCCCTTCAGCTATTTAATTCTTCCACTTAATAATTCATCAATACTCATATTATAATTATTAATATAGTAAACATCATTTTCTATATAATTATTATCAATAAGATTATTTTCACTATATTTAAACTTACAATATGATGCATATCTATCACTATTAGTAAATACTATATCATAACTACCTGAAGCAACCTTTTGAGGATATCCATTTACCATATTAACATAAAATTCTTGGAAAATATAAGCATCAAAATAAACATATGAATAAATTGAATAAAATCCTGCCTTATCAGCTACAACATCCTTTTGATATTTTGTTATATAAGTATCAATATATTTAGATGAATTGGCAATTCTATTTTCAATTTCATCTCCAAATTTATGAGAAAAGCCAGAACCAATTCTAATAATTTGACTACCAAGCGTCAAATTTAAGCTTCCACTAGTTTGATTTTGAAATATTTTGGCAAATGTATAAGTTATTGAATAAGAATTAGAATAGCTAGAGCTTACTTCCATTGTGACACTATCGTTTTCTTCAAGCAGTTTGCTAATTCTATTCTCAACTAAACAAAATGTATAAGGCATTTTATATATAACATAGCCCTTTTCATTAGGATCAACAAAGCTATATTTATAAAATTTACCATACCCACCTAATTCTGATACATATGGTGTAGGTGTATCATCAACAGGTGGTATTATTGGCTTAGCATAAACCTTATTAGTAAAAGACATTAATAAAACGAATGCAATAAAAAAAACTACTTTTTTCATAATTTCAGCTCCCTTAAACATAAAAAAATCATTATACACCGATAGCATAATGATGTCAACATATTAAATATATTTTTAACACTTTTTATGTTTATTAATTATCATTCATTAAATAAACCGAATTTTATTCGAATAAATAATTTTGTAATCATAAAAAAAGAAGGTCGTTTAAAATTGACCTTCTATTATATTAAAATTCTTTTTCTTAATTTTATTGTAAATTATTATATAGCATATGACATGAATTAATCCCGTAATAAACCACGATATTGGATATGATATATATAAAATATTTAATGTATGATAGGTTTTAAAAATGGTATATATCCAAACAAGCCTAAATACACATGCTCCCATAATTGAAACAATCATTGGCGCAATTGAATAACCAAGACCACGTAATCCTCCAACCATTACATCCATAATTCCACACAAGTAATATGTCGAACAAATAATTACTAATCTTGTCATTCCATAATTCAAAGATTCATTTGTCTTAGTATATAGCTTTAATAGACTTTTACCAAATAATAGCATACCTCCACCTAAGATTACTCCGGCTAGGGTCGCATACATTAAACAATATAACAATGATTTTTTACAATTTTTTAGTTTTTTAGCACCATAATTTTGACCTGTAAAGGTAATACACGCTTGATAAAAACCATTCATACCATCATAAACAAAGCCCTCAAGATTAGCTGCTGCTGTATTTCCCGAAACAATAGCGGTCTATTTAAAGGAATTAACGGCCTTTTGAATGAAAACATTACTAATAGAAAACAAAATTGCTTGGATGCCTGCTGGAAGACCAATAATTATCATTTCCTTTAATGATGTTAAATTAATTCTAATCTTCTTTAGCTCTAGGTGAGCATAGCCCTTACGTCTGCATAGACAAATAATTACTAAAACCGCAGAAATACCCTCAGAAATAACTGCTGAAATTGCAACTCAAGCAACATCAAGACGAAAAACAATAACTGTTAATAAATTCAGCAAAAGATTTACTACTCCTGATATTAGCATATATAAAAGTGGCTTTTTTGTTTCGCCAACTGCTCTTAAAATCGAAGAGCCATAATTATAAATTAAATTAAAAATTATTCCTCCAAAATAAATTTGTAAATATAATGTTGCCTTATCAATTGCCTCAGCAGTGGTATCTAGAAGTTCTAACCAAAGACGAGATGTAAAAATACCAAAAAAAGTTAAGATAATTCTTAAAATTATACTAAATAATATAGCTGTATGAACGGCATTAAATGCTTTTTTTTCATTTCTCTGGCCAACAGCATTAGCTACTACAACATTAGCACCTATTGATACGCCAATAAATAGGTTAACTATTAAATTTATTAAAGAGCTTGTTGAACCAACTGCTGCTAAACTATCATCACCTGAAAATCTACCAATAACCATTAAATCACAAGCATTAAATAATAATTGAAAAATATTACTTAAAATTATTGGAATCGTAAATAAAAGGATCTTTTTAGCTAAGGATCCACTAGTTAAATCAATATCTGCTGTCTTACTCAATGTAATCACCTTCAAATAAATTCTAACATAAATCAAATGCAAGTCAAGAATTTATCCGCATATTCGTTCATCTTCCATATTTACGAACAAAAAAAGGATATTTCTATCCTTTTCAATTAATTTAATTATTTTATCTCTTTATTCCTTGTTCTTTATATTATATATAATATTCAAAATAAAACCTATTACAAAAAGAAAACCAAAAAACATAGTAAAAATCAAAGTTACAATTTGTAACGTTTCAAAATCATCTCCACTTACAAAAGCAGAAACAAAACAAAACATAAATAAAGAAATTAACATAGGATAAACCATACCTACAAAGGTTTTACTTAATCCTTTCATAAACTCACCTCATCTAAAATATTTAATAACTATAATTATATTATATTATTTAAAACATTTTTGTCAACAGTTTTTTTTATAAAGCTATTATTTATATAAAAAAAGACCATTAGATTTTAATTCTAATGATCATCATATAAATTCTAGCCTATTGAATCGGTCATCTCAAGCTTAATTAAACGATTAAGCTCAACAGCATATTCCATAGGAAGCTCTTTACTAAATGGTTCAATAAATCCCATAACAATCATTTCTGTTGCTTCAGCCTCAGTTAAGCCTCTACTCATCATATAAAATAATTGTTCTTCATTTACCTTTGAAACTGTTGCCTCATGCTCAATATACATATCATTATTCATACCTGTATTAGTAGGAATTGTATCTGAGCTTGAAAGTTCATCTAGGATTAAGGTATCACATTCAACATGCGCTTTAGCACCTTTAGCCTTTTTACCACAGCTTACAAGACCACGATAATTAACCTTACCACCACCACGACAAATAGATTTAGAAATAATATTTGAAGTTGAGCCTTCACCTAAATGAATCATTTTTGCACCTGTATCCTGAAGCTGATTTTCTCCAGCAAAGGCAATGCTAACAGTTGTTCCTTTAGATTTATAGCCCTGTAAAACACAACAAGGATATTTCATATTTAAACCAGCACCTATATTACCATCAATCCATTCCATATGACCATAATCATCTACTAATGTTCTCTTTGTTACTAGATTGACAATATTATTAGCCCAATTTTGTACAGTTGAATAACGACAATGAGCTCTTTTTCCAACAAATATTTCAACGACAGCCGCATGAAGACTATCCTTTGAATAAAGAGGAGCTGTACAGCCCTCAACATAGTGAATATCGGCATCATCATCAACAATAATTAGTGTTCTTTCAAATTGTCCCATTCTTTCAGAATTAATTCTAAAATATGATTGAACAGGCTTTGATAGCTTGACACCCTTTGGAACATAAATAAATGAACCACCACTCCAAACAGCACTATTTAATGCTGCATATTTGTTATCAGTTGGTGGAACAAGCTTACCAAAATACTTCTTTAATAGGTCTGGATATTTTCTTAAGGCTGTATCAGTATCGCAAAATATAACACCTTTATCATCTAATTCCTTTAAATTGTTATGATAAACAACTTCACTTTCAAATTGGGTTGATGTTCCTGATAAAAAGTTATGCTCAGCCTCGGGAATACCTAATTTTTCAAATGTATCCTTTATTTCCTTTGGCACATCATTCCAATCATTTTCAGTATTCTTGGTTGATTTAATATAATATGTATAATCATTAAAATCAATCATTGATAAATCTGGTCCCCAAGATGGATTATTAAGCTTTAAGAATGTTTCATAGCTTTTTAATCTAAATTCTCTCATCCAATCTGGTTCGCCCTTAGCCTTAGAAATAAATTCAACAACGTCTTTAGATAATCCTTTACCACTATCAATTACACTTTTAGTTTCTGTTCTAAAGCCATATTTATAATCGGATATAATGTCATCTTTTTTATTATCCATCATTATTCCTCCTTTATTGCACGCTCAAAGGCCTTCCAAGCAAGAGTTGCACATTTAACACGAGCAGGGAATTGACTAACTCCCTTATATGCTAAGGCTTCTTCAAGCTCGTCCTCATTATCTACGCTTGCTCCTGTTACAATTGCGTAGAATTTTTCAACAAGCTTTGTTGCCTCTTCCTTAGTCTTACCTTTTAAAAGCTCACTCATTACTGAGGCTGATGAGCAACATATCGAGCAGCCATGACCATCCTGACGAATATCCTCAATAACATCACCATTTAATTTAACCTCAACTGTCATATCATCACCGCATGAAGGATTATTCAAATGTAATTTTTTATATCCATCTAAATCAACAAGTCCTTTATTATGAGGATTTTTGTAATGATCCATTATTACCATACGATATAATTCTTGTAGGTCCATAAAATTCACCTCTAAAATTGGCCAAAGAACTCTACTGCTTCTTTAGCACTTTCTACTAATCTATCAACATCTTTTAAATCATTATACATATAAAATGAGGCTCTAAGAGTTCCAAGGACTCCTAAATGTCTTGTAATAAGCTGAGCACAATGATGTCCCGCTCTAATGCATACATTATTTTTATCAAAAACTGATGCAGCATCATGAGGATGTACTCCATCAATATTAAAAGCTATGACTCCTGTTGTTGCTTTCATATTATATACTGTTACGCCCTTAATTTGTGATAACCTTCTTTTAGCTTCAAGAGCAAGCATATTCTCGTGACGTTCAATTTCCTCAATACCAATTGAATTTAAAAAGTCACAAGCATAGCCAAGACCAATAACCTCACTAACCATAGGAGTTCCTGTTTCAAATTTGTAAGGTGCATCCTTATATGTTTGATTATCCATCATAACAGTATCTGCCATATCGCCACCAAATTCAACTGGCTCCATTATATCAAGTAATTCCTTTTTACCATATAAAACACCAACACCAAATGGAGCGCACATCTTATGACCAGAAAAGCTTAAAAAATCACAATCCAAATCCTTAACATCTATTTTCATATGAGGAACAGCTTGAGCTGCATCAAGACTTACAATAGCATTTTTTTTATGAGCAAGTCTAATAATTTCCTTTATTGGTGAAACATAACCCATAACATTTGATACATAGGTAATAGCTACCACCTTAGTTTTATCTGTTAAAACACTCTTGAAATTTTCAACAGTTATCATATTATTTTCATCAAGAGGAATATATTTAATAATTGCTCCCTTTTTCTTTGCAACATTGAACCAAGGCATGTGAGATGAGTGATGCTCTAAAAGAGATGTAACTATTTCATCCCCTGGCTTAATATTTTGCATTCCATAGCTTAATGCTACTAAATTAAGAGCATCAGATGCTCCTCTTGTAAATACTACAGAGTCAAATGGCGAATTTATAAAATTAGCAACCTTTTGTCTTGCATCCTCATACATATTAGTCGCCTCATATGATAATTCATATACACCTCTATGAACATTAACACCATTAAATGAATTAAACTCATAAACCTTTTGATTTACAAAATCAGGCTTTAACGCTGAAGCGGCACTGTCTAAATATACTAAATTTGGATTATTTTCATAAACCCTAAACATTTTTCTTATTTTATTAGTATCAATCATTTTAAGCATCCCCTATAAAATATTGTGAATTTTTTCTTCCAATGCATTTTTTATAGCTTCATCGTCAATTGAAGATAAATATTGATCCAAAATTCCATCTAAAACTAAAGAATAGGCCTCATTTCGTGATAAGCCTCGACTCATTAAATAAAATAAATCGTCCTCATTCATCTTACCAATGGCTGCTCCATGATAAGCCTTTACATCATATTCATCAATTAATAAAATTGGTTTAGATGTTATTTTGGCTTCATCGCCTAAAATGAAGCCCTTACTTAATTGACGACAATTGGAATTACTCATTTTATTGTAAATCTTTCCTGTTGTATCAAAACTAATCTCACCACTATTAGTTGCAACACCATAATTAGATATTAAACTTGTAGTATTGCAAGCCTTATGGTATACCTCTTGATGCATAACTACATTTTCACTAGTTATTACAAGAGTATTAATCTCAACACTAGCCAATTCCTCATTTAGATTACATTTAAACATAGCTTCTGATTTTTCAAGCTCAACCACTTTAAATGTAATACTTGCACCACCATAAATATCAACATAAGTATTCATATTAGAAGTCATAAAAACATCACTTTTAGTATTTTTTGCAGCCTCAATATAAATATTTTTATTAGTTTTAGGTATAAAAATATTAGCATTATCCTTTATTTTAATATAAATATCGTTATTTTCATATTTTGTAATGATAGAATCCTTTCTACCTTTAATTACTAAATCACCAGCTAATATATCTAAATTACTTTTCATCTTTTTTTGCCCTTGCACAAGAACCAAGAATTACATGAGGACGGTGATCAGCTTCCTCTTCAAATTCAATACCAAGTTCCTTTTTAACCCAGTCATAACCTTCAGAATCAATTTTTTCAATTAATTCTTTTCCACCGGTTTTGACTATAGCTCCATTAATCATTATATGTACATAATTGGGAACAATATAGTCTAATAACCTTTCATAGTGCGTAATTAATAGACAGCCAAAGCTTTCATTAACCATACTGCTTACATTTTCTCCTACAATACGAAGAGCATCAACATCAAGACCAGAATCAATTTCATCTAATATTGCAAACTTTGGCTTTAGCATTTTCATTTGAAGAATTTCATTACGCTTTTTTTCACCACCACTAAATCCATCGTTTAGAAAACGATGTGGTAAATCCTTAGGCATTTTTAATTCCTCACAAGCCTTATCATATTCTCTAATAAATTTAAATAAGCTAACTGCTTCACCATTTTTAGCCTTTAAAGCCTGACGTATAAAATCAGAATTTGTAACTCCAGGAACCTCAGCTGGATATTGATAAGCTAAAAATAAGCCAAGTCTTGCTCTTTCATCAACAGGCATATTTAAAATACTTTTTCCATCTAAAAGAATATCACCACTAGTAACCTCATACTTAGGCTGGCCCATAATAACACTTGATAATGTTGATTTACCAGTTCCGTTTGGACCCATTATTGCATGAACCTCACCAGTTTTTATTGTTAAATTAACACCCTTTAATATTTCCTTTTCTTCAACTCTAGCATATAAATTCTTAACCTCTAAAATTGATGCCATATTAATCACTCCTTATTTCTTTTGAAGAATAAATGTTTTAATTTTCTAAACACAAATTCTGCATTATTCTTTTCTATTACCTGATTACAATCATCTACATTGGATTTTGCTGTAATACAATAATCAACATTTGAAGCTAAATACGAAGCATTATCATCAGTAATAATGCCAATCTTTTTGCCTTCATTATCAATATAGTCTAGGGCATTAAGCTCTATTATTTTTTTGCTATAAATTTTTATGAATTTATAATCATTATAAACACCATCTAGGCTATAAAAATCATACATTAAAATCTTTATTTGATCATCTACACCTATTTCCTTTATCATTGTTAAAAAATTATCAACCTTGTCATTTTTAACAATCAAAACCATATACAAAATATCATCATATGGAGCCTTGTGAGGAACGAAGCAACTATAAGCTGAATTTCTACGTTCATCAAAATAGACCTTCATCATTTCATTATTAGCACATTCACAATAGGTATACAAAACATTTTCATCAATCAAATTAACAATTGGTGTAATTCCCTTTTCCTCAAGTGAATATCTAATTTTATTAGCAACCTCTGCTTTTATTTTTTCTTCATATAAATACTTTTTATTATTAGTATCATACAAAGCGGCCCCACTCATACAAAGAATCGGCGCATTTAACTTAACATTATTAAGTACAGGAATCAAGGTAGTAGGTGTCTTTGTCGTAAAAAGACAAACCTTCGCCTTATAATAAGCCAAATTATTCAGCGTATAATTAATATAGCCTTCAACCTTTTTATCATCAGTTGAATATATTCCATCAATACCAACAACATATAAATCATTAACGTTCTTATGATGAGGAATATGAAATAAATTTACTGCTAATGCAAATAAAACACCTATTATAGTAGAAAGTATTCTATTAAATCCATATATTATAGGATCAGTTCCAAGACTACACATAACTGCTGTTAACGTTAAAACAGAAACAAACGCAGCATTTTTTTGTTTTGTAAGTAAACAAATATAGACAACAAAAACACTACTTAACAATACTAAAATTGATGGTACTATAAAGCTTAAAATAAAGCTTTCATTGCTGCCATTATAATCAACCTTACCAAACGCATTAATTTGACTAAAAGGCCAAGACTGATTAAATAATTTAGTATAAATAATAACGATAGCAATTCCAAATAATCCACCTATTATAGATGCAATTATTCTAACCTTAGCCTGCTTAAGGCTTGTCTCTTTATTTGGTGCTACACTATATGCCGCAGCTATTGCTGCAAAAAAAGGAGTATACCATTTAGTTGCTTGAACGAAGGATTTATTTATTAAATAATCTATCCCCATTAAAACAATAAATAAAGCCAAGCATAGAAATACCGCAATTGCAGTTTTTATGTTTCTAAGCCCAATTCTAGGCATACTACCACCTCTTTTAAAACATAGCAAAACTATTATAGCATATTTTACCTTTTATTAAAATATTAAAGCGCTTGAAAAATTAGTCTTTTTTTAATATTGCTTTAGCATATTAGCTATTTTATTTTTCATATTAATAGCTAACTCATCAGGATAGATAACCTTAGCATTTTCACCATAACTTAATGCTAACGTAATCGCATCAAATTCATTCATATAGCAATCTAATATAATAGAATTATCATCTTCTAAAATTAGTTGTTGTCTATCACCATATATTCTTTCTTGAATTGCCATATTAACATCCTTAAAGCGAATCATCACGTGAATTTTATTAATATTTAAAGATGAATCATTTATATATTTCTTTTCATCAAAGGTTTTAAGCCTTATAAATTTATCATCAAGCATTTTTATTTCTTCAAAGCGATTAAGCTTATACATTCCAATTGGATCAGCATTCTTAATCATTTCATTCCATGCTAAAACATACCAATAATTATTATAAATAAAGCATTTATAGGGTTCTAAAATATACTCCTTTTTACTTCCATTAACAGAAGCGTATTTTACCATTACCTTATTTGAATTTGCTATTGCTTCACTAAAAATATCATGTATTTCCTTTAATCTTGCATTATCCATTGCTAAAGGATATTTTTCAACAATACGTATTTCATCAAACTCATTCTTTTTATTTCTTGAGCTTACTAAAATTTTACTAATGGCTAAGGCAAAGTCCTCCTTTGCCATAAAATCATTTTTCTTATTTAAATAAAGCATAGCAGCTTCCAGTGAATTTATTTCTTCACTTGTTAATTTAACTTGTGGAAAAAATTCCTCTTTATCTAATATATAGCCTCCATTAATTCCTTTAGTTGAGGTTATATTATAGCCAGCTGTTCTTAATTCTTTAATATATTCTCTAACATTTCTTTCATTACATTCCAAATATAATGCTAACTCCTTAGTATTAACAATATCTCTACTATATAATTTCAATAATGCTTTTATACAAAGTGCTGTTCTATTCATCTTATCACCCAAAAAAGACAATGAAATTATTCATTGTCCACTAAAATTGTTTCTGTTTCCTTACAATCAACCTTACGTTCA
>CALCWU010000129.1 GCA_937905855.1 uncultured Mollicutes bacterium | reverse complement strand
GACTCAAGTAGTGTTCCTTTTACAGGAAATAATACTTCAGTTGCAATACTAGATTCAGGATTTGATTGTAGTCATGATGTTTTTAAGCATCAACCTGAGGTTAATGCTTTTTCAATGCAGGATATTTCTGAAAATTTAAACCAAACTAAGGCTCATGACTTAACACCAAGTTTAAGTTTAAGTGATGTTTGGTATTCTAATAAGATTCCTTATGCATATGATTATGCTGATAAGGATAATGATGTTTTCCCATATGATAGTGAGCATGTTGCCGTTAATACGCAATTAGTATTAATGAAGGTATTCCCTGATTTAGATGCTGGAGCTAATACAGATGATATTTTACTTGCTCTTGAGGATGCTGTCCTTCTAGGCGTGGATGCAATAAATATGAGTCTTGGTTCATCTTGCGGCTTTGCTCGTGAAGAAGATGGTTCAAAGATAAATAAAGTATATGATGAAATTGGTAAATCTGGAATTAATTTGATTACTGCAGCCTCAAATGATTATTCATCAAGCTTTGGTGGTGAGCAGGGTAATACTAACTTTGTAACTAATCCTGATAGTGGAACTGTTGGTTCTCCATCTACATATGCTAGTGCTTTATCTGTTGCTTCTATAAGCGGAGTTTTAAGTAAATATTTAGTTGCAAACGACAATGACATATTTTTCTTTACAGAATCTAATTCTATTACAGCAGAGAAAAATGATTTCTTTAAGGAAATATATGAAAGAAATAATTGGGACACAAGCAAAGAATACACAGTAGATTATGTAACTGTTCCAGGTACAGGTCTTAGTGTAAGCTTTAAAAGTGTCGATGTAAAGGGTAAAATTGCCCTAGTTAAACGTGGTGATAATACATTTGAAGAAAAGGCCATGCTTGCTAAAAATGCAGGTGCAATTGGCTGTATTATCTATAATAACGTTGATGGCGATATTAATATGAGTATGGGTAAAACAGACCATATTCCTACAATTTCTATAAGTAAAGATGATGGCGTTAAGCTTGCTAGCAAAAAAACTGGTAAAATTACTATTTCTTATCAAAATCAAGCTGGACCATTTATGTCTGATTTCTCAAGTTGGGGTCCAACTCCATCACTTCAAATTAAACCAGAAATAACAGCTCATGGTGGAGACATTTTATCAAGTGTTCCTGGCAATGAATATGATCATTTGTCTGGTACATCAATGGCTTGTCCAAATATGTGCGGTATTATGGTATTAATGCGTCAATATTTAAAAGAAAAGTATCCAAATTATAGTGCCAAACAAATTTCTGTAATGGCTAATCAAATGTTAATGAGCACTACTTCAATTATTGATAACGAGGAAGGAAATCCTTATTCACCTCGTAAACAAGGCTCAGGCCTTGCTAGCTTAAAAAATGCTACAACATCTAAGGCTTATATTACAGTTGATGGTAAGGAAAGAACTAAGCTTGAGCTTGGTGATGATAAAAAGCGTAATGGCGTTTATGAAATGAACTTCAATATCGTTAATATTAGCAATGAAACATTAAATTATAAGCTTGATTTAGTGGGAATGACTGAAAGTGTTTCTACATCTGATTCAAAGCATGTTGCTGAGACACCTCAATTATTATCTAATAATTTTACAGCTTCAGTAACAAATGGTACTATTAAAAACAATATTATAACTATCGAAGCTAATCAAACTGCTAAGGTTAATTTAGTTTATAAGCTAAGTGACACTGATAAGAAGACAATTGATAGTCTTTTCCCTTATGGAATGTATGTTGAGGGCTTTGTTAAATTGATTAATCAAGAAGAAAATGGCGTTAATTTAAATGCTCCATTCCTTGCTTTCTATGGTGATTGGACTGAAGCTCCTGTTTTCGATAAGACATATTATGAGGTTGAAAGCGAAGCTCATGATAAATCAATTGATGATGAAGATAAAATCAAGGCTGATTATTGGGCTACAACACCATATGGTTCATATTATTATAACTATATAATTCCTCTTGGAACTTATTTATATGATATTGATGAGGACAAGTATGATGCAATTCCTGCTTCTAAAGAGCATATTGCTATTTCTGATACTTTAGGTGCAATTGATGGTATTTCTTCAGTATATGCTGGATTACTACGTAATTGTAAAACAATGACGTTTACTATTACTGATAAGGTAACTGGTGAGGTTGTATGGAGTAAGATTGACTACAATGCAACTAAGGCTCATGCTAATGGTGGTTCACCTATTCCATATTATGATTTCTTAAAATTTAAGAGTGCAGAATATGAACTTGTAAATAACCGCCAATATGAATTTAAGATGGAAGGATTACTTGATTATGGTGATGGTGGCGTAAATACAAACGTTAGAAATACCTTCCAATTCGATTTCTATTTAGATAATGAAGCTCCAATTTTAAAGGAAGTTACTTATGAAAAGATTTATGATAAGAGCTTAAAGAAGGATCGTTACTATATGAATATGGTTATTTATGATAACCAATATGTAATGAGCGTAACACCTATTATCTTTAATTCTTCATCATCTTATACATTCTTAACTGAAAACCCTATTCCTGTTTATAGCCAAAGAGGTACTGATAATAAGGTTAGAATTGAAATAACTGATTATTTAGAGGATGTTTATGATGATGCCTTAATTACCAGTGCTTTAGGTTTTGCAATTGATGATTATGCCTTAAATTCTAATATATTTCTTTGTCAATTACCAGGAACTAAGGGTGACTTTAAGTTCACTAAGGATGGTAATTTAGATGGTGCAAGCTTAGATATTTTAACAGTTTATGAAGATGAGGTTGTTGATTTAACTCAATATCTTGCAACTAAGGACAAAACAGTTGATGATGATAAAGCCTATTTAAATCATTTAGTTTGGTCAAGCTCTAATACTGATGTATGCGAAGCAAGTGAAGGCCTTGTAAAGGGTATTAGTGAAGGTATAGCAACAGTAACTGTTAGAGAACAAATGGATGGAAAACAAGCTGTCGTAATTATTAAGGTTAAAAAGAGGACAAAGAATCTAAGAGCAAAAAATGTTACAGACAGTGCTTCATCAGAAAGAATAAAATCTATCAGATTTAATTATTTTGAAACTGAATTTGCTTATTCACGTTCAGCTCAAACAAGTGAAATTGGTAAAACTGGTGATCGTAAGTTTTTATCAGCTATCAGCTCTCTTGCCTTTTACCCAGGTGAAAAAATTAAATTATATACAGATTTAGATCCTTGGTATGTTAGAGATCAATATGAAATTAAATATGCATCAACTAATAGTGCTGTAGCAAGCGTTGATGAAAATGGTGTTGTCACAGCTTTGAAAAAAGGAACAACAATTATTACTGCAAGTGTTGATGGATCAAATCTACGTGCAACACTTAGAATCACAGTTAATAGCGAATTTGTTATTGAAAATCGTGTTTTGGTTGCTTATAAGGGCCTTGGCGGTAAGGTTGTAATCCCTGATGATGAGGGCATTCTTCAAATTGGTTCATTTGCATTTTGCTTATATGATATAGATCAATCAATTGAATTAGATGATGACGACTATGATAAGAATAAAATTCCTAGTATGAATACATCTATTACTAGTGTTGTTATTCCTGAAGGTGTAACAGAAATTGGTAAATATGCATTCTATAACTGCAAAAGCTTAAGAGATGTTACATTACCAAATTCATGTGATTTTATTCGTGAATATGCATTCTATAATGATGCTAAGCTTGAAAATATTAATACAAATAGAGCTCTAACCATTGGTGCAAGAGCATTCTATGGTTGTGAGTCATTAGTAAATGTTGATTTGTCTAGATGCTATGCACTTGGTATTTCAGCATTTGAAGGTTCAGGACTTACAAGTGTTGATTTATCTAAGGTTCGCAATAGTGGTAAAGAAGTATTTAAGAATTGTAAGAATTTAAAAAGCGTTGTTCTTACAGAAAATACTAAATTAAGCTATGCAATGTTTGTTAATTCAGGACTTACAAGTGTTGAAATTTTTGAAAATAAGAATATTCCTGATTTCTGTTTTGCAAAATGTGCTGATTTAACAACTGTTACCTTGAAAAATGATTTAATAAGTATTGGTAAGGGCGCATTTTCAGATTGTACAAGCTTGACTACATTTGATTCAAAGAAAATTGATCTTATTGGGGAACAAGCATTCTATAATGACAGCTCACTTGTAAACTTTAATTTACCTAATTCTAATGTTGTAATTAGCAATTATGCTTTCTATAAATGTAATAATCTTACAACTATTTGCTTAAGTGAAAATACTTATTTAGAGAAGGTTTCTGGTCTTGCCTTTGCTGATACAGCTTTGGATTCATTCATTGTAAATGAAAATAATCAATATTATAGTGCTAATGGTGGCTTATTATTAAATAAAGATGGAAATACAATTATTCTTGCTTGTATTAATAATACGACAGAATATAGTATTCCAGAGGTATATGAAAATATTTCTTCAGGTGCATTTAATTCTTCAAGTCTTCAAACAATTACTATAAATAATGTTAATACTATTGTTGGCGATTATGCTTTTGCAAATTGTCCAAATTTAAATACAATAATTTTACCTGAGAGTGGTAATGTTAAAATTGGAAATTATGCCTTTGCTGGTCTAGATAGCTTAAAGAATGTTACTAATTCTACCTCAATGGTTGAGGCTGGCGATTATGCTTTTAGAGCTACCGGATTAACAGATATTACTCTTGCGGCTAATTCAAAATTTGGTGAGGGAGCATTCTTTACATCAAAGCTTGAAAGTGTTACTATTGGTGAAAATTCTAACTTTGGTCTTGGAGCTTTCCAAAAATGCTCATATTTAAAGAAGGTTAATATGCCAGAGGATGGAAATGTTCATTTTGGTAAGGATTGCTTTGCTTATGATATTTCTCTTACAACAATTGATTTAAGCAAAACTGATGAGGTAATTGAGGATGAAACATTCTATGGCTGTATTGCTTTAAAATCAGCAATTTTAACTAATGTTACAACAATTGGTCGTTATGCCTTTGCTGATTGTCAATCACTAAGCAGAGTAGATGTTCCTGTTGTTAAAAGTATAGGCGAGGGTGCTTTTGGACGTTATGATAAAAATAATGCTGCACCTGTAATTAAAGAAATTAATCTTCCAAATACCTTGGAAGAATTAGGTGATGGTGTATTTGTTGGTTGCCAAGGCTTACTTTCAATTACTCTTCCTGAAAGCTTGAAGAAGGTTGGAAATTTAATGTTTGCATATTGTGTTAATCTACAAAGCGTAACATTACCTAGTACCTTAAAGAATATAGGTAGTTATTTCTTTGCTGGATGTGAAAAGCTAACAGAAATCAACCTAGAAAATGTTGAGAGTGTTGGTGATTACGCCTTCACATCTGATGCAATCTTAGCAAATGTTGATTTAACAAATGCTAAAGAAATTGGTGTTGGTGCTTTTGCTGCAACAAGCGTTACTGGAAATTTAGTTATGAATAATCTAACTAAGGTTAGTGATTATGCTTTCCAAAATACTAATATTACAAGTATTAGTGCGCCAATTCTTGAAACTATTGGTATTGCAGCATTCCAAAATAATAAATCACTTGTTAAGTTTGTTTTATCTAAAGAAATAAAGAATGTTGCAACACTTGCTTTCTTAGGATGCAGTAGCCTTATGACATTTAGCTATAATGATAATGGCGTTGAAAAGACAACAGGAAAAATTAATGATTATGCCCAACTTGATGAAGGAATTTTATATACAACCTTAAAGAATAAGGGCTTAGAGCTAAAGGCAGTTCCTGCTAATAAATATTTTGATACTCTTAATGTTAAAGAGGGTACAGTAAGAATTGATTTATATGCTGGTAATGAAAATAAAAATGTTAAGAAAATTATTTTACCTGATGGCTTAAAATCAATTGGTAATTATGCATTCTACAATTACAATAATTTAAATGTCGTTGAATTTAGAAGCAGCGTTGCTCCTGTATTAGAAAATTCTTATAATAAAAATGCTAAGCTTGATGAAAGTGATCCTGGATATGGCTTACTACATAATCAATTTGATTTATTTAATTTAGAGCTTTGCTATTATAACTTCATTGCTCTTTTAGGAACAAAGGATCCAATTAAGATGATTTTACCTAATAATACTAATTTAAGTGGCTATGATGCTTTAACTTATCAGGTTTATTTTGGCAATGTAGCTCAAGCTGAAAGAGGAAGCTATGAAGCAATGGATAGCTCAATGATTACCTTCATTGAAGCATATGAGCATATGAAGGATGTTAAGGTTGTTACTCTTGCCTATGAAGATATTGTTACTGATGGTTTAACAGCATATAATAAGATTAAACAGGATTATACTATGTTTGGTTATTCAAAAGAAACTTGGAATAAAATGTTTGAATTAATTAACAATGATAACAAGCTAATTAAGCGTTTAAAGCTTAATACAGCCACAACATTAGTTAAGGATATTCAAAATACTATTGATAATCTTGATACAACCTTCACAATTTCTCGTTTAGCGGAAATTAAAGAGCTTAGTGATAGGATTGGTAAATTATCAAGCAATGAAAAGGGCTATTTAGATTTAACAAATTA
>CALCWU010000128.1 GCA_937905855.1 uncultured Mollicutes bacterium | reverse complement strand
CCTCATAAAAAAGCAGTATTAAAACTGCTTATTCTTTTCTATTATAATATTCTTCACAAAATCCTTTAAATCATCACGCTTTAAAGCAAAATCAATTGTTGCTTCTATTAAGCCCTTCTTAGTACCAATATCATATCTCTTACCATCAATAGCATAAGAATATACATCTTCACTTGCCATCATTCGAAGAATGGAGTCTGTAAGCTGAATCTCCCCACCAGCACCCTTAGTTTGGTTTTCCAAATAAGAGAAAATTGTTGGTGTAAGAATGTATCGTCCACCGATTGCAAGATTAGATGGTGCCTTATCTAATGCAGGCTTTTCTACAACACTTTCAAGCTTTAATAAACGTGAAGGTGCTTGATTTGCCATTGGCTTACAAATACCATATTTATTAACCTCACTATGCATTACCTCTAGTGTACCTAAAATCGAACTATTAGTTTCCTTAAAGGCTTTAAGCATTTGCTTTAAAGCTGGCATTTCATTACCGACATAAACATCATCACCAAGTAATAATGCAAATGGCTCATCACCTATAAAATCCTTAGCACATAAAACAGCATGTCCAAGACCTAGCTGCTCATATTGATAAACATAAGAAACATTTATCTTATTTGCTAGCTCATTAACAATTTCTAGCTCATTAATTTTTCCTTTAGACTCTAAAAAATCATTTAAATCCTTACGTGGCTTAAAATAATTAACTAATCCTTCGCCACCTTTACTTATAACAAAACAAAAATCAGTAATACCACTTTCCATAGCCTCTCTAACAATATACTCAATTGTTGGTCTATCAATAATTGGTAGCATTGGCTTTAAAATACCCTTTGTAATCGGTAAAAATCTTGTTCCATAACCAGCTGCAGGTATAACTGCCTTTCTAACTTCCTTCATACTTATCTAAATGTTAAGCAAAAGCCTAACATGCTCCTTTCACATAATGTGTATAAAATTTTATCACACCCAACATATTTTGTCAATTTTACTTAACAATCATAAATCTTTTCAACTGCAAAACATCCGGATATTTAACTTTATCTACATCCGAAAAAAATTCAGAAGCCTTCCTTGTAAAATATCCATAATCATCATATTGTTTTTGATATACAACAATATCATTTAAATCATCAGCACTTTTAGCTATCAGCACGATCTTATACATTTTTCCTTTAAAATGCTTAAAAAGAGTTGCATTCATTTCATCCTCTAAAATTGTAATAAATTCAAATTCCTCATTATTAATTATATATCTCATTTTTTCATTCCTTTGTATATATTGTTAAAATTTGCATAAAATACAACTGGGTGATTATATGAAGTATAAGCTTTTAGGTCAAATCATAGTAATTTTTTCAGCATATTTGTCTTGCTTATTAATTTATGAAATAATAATTTTAAACAACCTAATAGCATTCAATATACTCCATTTTCTTTTTTTAATTCCAATTTCCTTTCTTCTTTCTATTCTACCACTTATTATTTTAAAAAAATAGGTTCACATATCGTGAGCCTATTTTTATCTATTCATTTTCGTTAGCTTTTATGTCTTCCTCTAAAGGCTTTTTAGCTTCCTCTAAAAGAATATCAGCCTCACTAACATTTTCTTCCTCTTTAACCTCTGTTTCCTTTGTTATAGAAGCATCAACAACATCTTTAGAATTAACCTTAGTAGTATTTCCCTTCATTGGAGCACGCTTTTGATAACGAGTATTATTTTTATTTCTATTAAATAGCTTACCACCCTTGAAAATTAATAAACCAATTAAAACACATACAGCTACATACATAGCCATAATTCCTACAGTCTTCCATACAAGTGAAGTAGGTCTAATATCAGATGTAGAATAAAACATCTTATAATTTTCATTTGCAGCTAAATATTTAGTTTTCCATTCCTCGAAGAAAGGATTGAATGTATCTTTATCATTAGTTGGTGCACATTCATCATGTTTAGCTATTAATTCATCAGCATAATCAAAAAATTCTTCGCTAAAATCTAAATTTAAATCACTAGCAGTAATGATAGTATCACCATTGCTATTTAATAAAGATATACCTGTAATGCTTCCACCAAGCTTTTCATTAATTTCTTTTTCACCAATATTAGCTTCAACACATTTCAAATTTGAAATAGTTGATGTTAAATCATAAGGATTATCTCCAGTTTTAACAACAAATGGATAGCTATAGCTTTGTGAATCTCTTCCATTATAAATAATACCTGAATCATTTTTAGTTGTATCCTTTGATACTGTAATATCCGCAAATGAAGTATCTTTTAAATTAAAGCCATATACTGAATAGCCCTTTTCAAAGCCCGTATAGCTTTTACCATCAGTTGAAGTTTTAGTTGTTTGTAAAATAGAAGGATATACTAAAATAAAACCTTCTTCTGAATCAACTCTTTGAACCTTAGATTCGGCATCAAAATATGATGTAAACATTCTGGCAACATCTTCATATCTTTCTTCCTTTAAAGCTGTTTCAACTATATCATAAACATGATTTACATAACTTGAATAATAGGTTGTATATGCTAAAACTACACCTACAACAATTGTAATTGTAAAAAATAAAATCTTCTTAATCATTTAATTAAATGCTCCTAAAAATAATAGTTTTTTCTCCCTTGCAATGATTGTACTTTATTTTTTGTTAAAAATCAATAATTTTCTCTTTACAAATTAATTTTTTTCAGTATAATAATATGTGCAAGTCAAAAAATGGCGTCCGTGGTGAAATGGCTAACACTGTAGATTGTGGCTCTACCATGTGCAGGTTCGATTCCTGTCGGACGCCCCAGCTTGTAATTTACTGATACATTGTATCAGTTTTTTTTTGCAAATAAAATGGAATTATCAGCTTTAAATCGTTTCATTTTTCGTTTCTATACTCAAATTCAAAAAAATGAAAAAACTGCTATTTCTAGCAGTTATCATTACAAAATAACATTCAATTAATTCTTCATTGCACTAGCAAGTGCTTCTGCTTGTTTCCTAACTTTGAATTCTTCATATTCATCAATTTGGCTCATAATCTTTTGCTTAAATTCTTGAGCTCTTGCTATACCAATGTATACATATTCACTTCCACCAGTACCAGCAGTTGATACAGCAATATTAGCATATCCAAAAATTCTTCCCCAAAATGTTTCACGAATTTGAACTGTTTGAACCTTATCCAATTTGGAATCCATTATTTGTCTTCCTACTACACCAACTCTACCAACTAATCTTTGATTTGTTAGAGCTAATTCAATTTTAGAAACAACAATTGTTTGTTTGATTGCTTTAATTGTTGGAATAAGGAAAAGCCAACATAATAAAACACCTTTAACCCATACTCCAATTAAAGACAATTTTGTAACTTTTGCTTTAGCTACAACTTCTTCATCTTTTTGTAAAATTTCATCAACATATGACATATTTTTTCCTCCGCTCTTTCTCTCGATAACTTAATTATATCCCCCCGATTTTTTGTCAAGTCTTTTCTTATCTTTTATTGTCTTTTCTTGTTTTTTTTATTATATTACGATATAATTATTAAAAATAGAAATATAGGAGGAATGAAATATGCAAGATTTATACCTAATCAAATTATCTACTGATTATCTAGATCAAATAAAGGAATATCGAAATGAATGCCTTTTAAATAACAGCTCTATGGATGGCTGTGGTCCTTTAAGAAGATATGAGAATCCAAATGATTACATTAAGGAAATGAAAAAATACGAAAAAAAAGAAACACTACCAGAAGGTATGGTAGTATCTACACAATTTTTATGTATTAGAAAAAATGACAATAAGCTAGTAGGTATGATAGATGTTAGACACTATTTTAATGAATATCTCGAAAAATATGCTGGTAACATTGGCTATAGTGTTAGACCATTTGAAAGACAAAAAGGTGTTGCAAGCTTTATGCTAAACGCTGTTAAGCCATTTTGCAAAAGTATCGGCTTAACAAAAGTTTTAGTTTCTTGTCTTGACAATAATACAGCAAGTAGAAAAACAATCTTAAAAAATGGTGGAGTATACGAATCAAGTATTTACGATCCAAGAAAAAATGAAACACTTGAACGCTATTGGATAACATTATAAAAAAGCTAAGGAATTTTAAAATCCTTAGCTTTTTAATAATCCTCAGCAAGTGAGCCTTTAGAAATTTTATTTGTTCTTTTTTTAGATGAATAAACTAGAGTATTTAAATATAAATCCTGTTTACTTCTATAATCCTCTATTTTTTCAACAATATTCATATTAAAAGCATTTTTATATACTACATACTCGTCTTTTTTCTTTGAATACATAAAATCATCAGTAATAATATCAAAATTTTTAGGGTCATAGCTATATGATGGCTCGCCACTAAATATATTAACACCAAATTGATAATCACTAGATTCTATTCCTAGCAAATTCCTTAATGTTCTATTTAAATCACGTTCAGCCTTAACACTACTCAAAATGCTTGCAATGTCTTCTCCTTGAAGTGATTCATATATTTTTCCACTAGGATCATAAACAATAACAGGAATATTTAATAATATTCTACGATATTCAAAATCTGTAAGCTCTCTACCATATAATTTGTCATAACAATCCTTTGGAAGAGCATTTCCATGATCACCATATAAAATGTATACTGTGTTTTCCATATACATAGAGTTATTAATATCACTTGTGTTTGTAATGAAATCATATAATAACTTATCATTAAAATGAACCTGATTCAAGTAATTATCAAGTTGATAATTTAATGCGCCCAAATTAAAATCATAATGCTCAAAGCCAAGTTCATCAGAAAAATCAGGGAATGGATTATGAGGAGTAATAGTTG
>CALCWU010000127.1 GCA_937905855.1 uncultured Mollicutes bacterium | reverse complement strand
TAATTGAAAATAAAGCGTATAATTATTTGTATTTATTACATACTTATGATTTTATTAAGCTATATGAAAATAAGAATCTCTTAGATGAATGCTTAAATTATTTCTTAAAAGAAAAGGAAACAGACTTCGTTAATCAAGCTATTGGTGAATGCTATTTCTTACAGGAAAAATATGATAAAGCAATTTTGTATTTAAAGAAAGCTAAAAATCAACCAAGAGCTTTAACGCTTCTAGGATATTATGAGCTAAGTAAGAATCAAGTGAAAAAAACTTGGGAATATTATATAGCTGCTATAACAAATGGTAGCTTTACAGCTTATATGGATTGTGGTGATTATTGTGCTGCATATGGTATAAAGGATTCAACTAAGTATTATATGGATGGCTTATGCAATATTATAGATAATAAATTGAACTTCTATTGCTTTAAGGAATATGTTAAAAGAACATTAGAATTTTGTAAGAATTATTGTGATTATATAGAATTTAAGCCTTTTGCTATTAAAATAATCAAATATATTAATAATATTGATTTTTTGAGTGCTAGAGATATTTATATTAATATAATTTGTCTTATCGATGAAAAATATTTGTCTGTTTCAGAAGCAATTACTATTAAAATTAAAACCTATGAATATTTAGCAAGTAATAATGATGTGACGGCAATTAGCTATTTAATTAAGTATTATTTGAGTGGTAGTCCTAATAATGAAACGTTAGAAGTTGGATTTAAATATATATTAAAGCAATTGCAGATTAACGAATATGATGGCAAGAAGTCATTGTTTAAGTATTTTGAAATCTATAATTATGAACCTGTACTTAAATATATATGTAAATATGAGAATGAAAGTGATGATGCTAAATACTTAATAGGTAGATATTATTATTTGCAAAAAAATAATGAAGAGGCCTTAAAGCACCTATTATTTAATTTTCGAAATGAAAAAGCAAATAATATAATTTTTGAAATTTACCAAAATAGTTATTCTGATATTTGTCATATAATTGATGATTCATTTATGAATTCTAAAAAGGATATAAATAATAAATCATCAATTGATGCTCATAGTGAATATTTGAAAATTAAGTATAATAAATATTTGAAAATGGACAAGGCTTTTGTTGTAGAAGCTAGACGCGGAATTCTTAATAGGTATATTTGTCATTTGCTTGAAATAGATTATGAATTTATTTTGATGGACATAAAACTTGATTATTTTAAGGATGTTGATGATACATGTCGGAAGGCTATTTTTAATAAATTATTGACTGATAATAAAAATAATCTATTTAGTAATAATTTATATAAGCCATTAGAAAATGTATTAAATATTCTTGCTAGATATTATAATAAATGTCCGATATGTGGTAGAAACCTTGAGGGAATATTTAAAAATAAATGTAGTCGTCATGGAAAAATAAATTTTAAATGAGGAGAAAATGTATGAAGAAGTTTGTTTGTTGTTTTTTTGTTTTGCTATTGATAATTTTAACATCTTGTAATATGGTATCTCAAAATAAAAATGAGAAGAAGATGATTGAAGAACAATACTTTTGTGGAACAAGGTATGATAATGATTTGACAATAAGATTAACTATTAATTCTAATAATAAATATAGTCTTTATTGTAAGGGGAATTTTGGCACTATTGAAATTGACGAAGAGAATTGGTCTCATAGTTTAACATATAAATATTCTTATTATACTTATTCTGGAAATGGTATAGAAATTAAGAAGAAATCTAGTCAAACATTAAGTGTTTATAAATTAGAAAATTGTTTTATAAATGATATGCAAAGCTATTTTGTTGTTGGTGGTTCACCTTATAAGCTTATTAGTACTAATGAAGAAATTACAGAGAGCTATTTAGATGGATTTAGGACAATAGGACCTGGTGGTACTGCTGATAATAAGGTTGGATATATTAATCTTGCGGGTTTTGATATTCTACCAAAGAATTATGCGGATGCTAAATGGGAGTAATGAATGAAAAAATTTAAATTTTTTATTATAGTAGTATTATTATGCTTATGCGGTTGTCAAAAAAGAAATAAGAGCTTCTTTGATTTAGAAACCCTTGAAAAATATGGCTTGGGTGATAATTTTCCAAAATATAATAATGTGTATGATAGAGATGACAATATTATTTATTTAAAGAAAAGTCTTTTTAGCGATTATACATTGAGTAATTACACAAGTGATATTTATCATTATTTATTAGAAAATAAATATTATGTTGGAACCTATGAGACTTACGATCTTGTTGTTCAGATGTTTCCACTATATGCTTTTAAAGGGATAGATGATCCATTCTTTTTTATGAAAGACAAGATAACTATAACTTATTTAGCGAGTGATTCTATTAAGAAAAATGAAAATAATTTGTTTTATTATATAACGATAGAAGAGGTTTTAAACGAAGAATATAATACAAAAATTATATTAGGTGAGAAAGAATTGTTATATAAAGAAAAAAGGCCTTAAGCCTTTAATTTATCTATTATTTTTCTACTACCATCGAATAGTAATGAGCCTAGGCCATTACCAATAGCCATAAGTAGGAAATATAAAACAACCTTACCATTAAATAATCCAGCATATGTATAATAGCATACGTTTGCGACAACGTGTTCAAAGCCACATAGAATAAATAAGACTATTGGCATAAAGGCGAAAATAACCTTGCCAAAGGCATATTCACACTTTTTATGACCTTCAACTGCAAGATAAATCATTATTCCACACATTGCTGATAAAATAATCACCTCATACCAAGTCTCGTTTTGCTTAGTTTCAACCATTGATTTACATAAATTAATTATGTCATTATTAATAATGTGGGTTTGCTTTAGAATAGAAGCTAGGATAGATACTCCTAGAATGTTACCAATTAAACAAATAAGCAAGCTTATTAAGTATTTAGGCTTATTATCTAAGATATAGCCTACTTTACCTGTATATAGCCAAAAGCCAAATTGAATGATTGTAAACAAACCAATTCCAAATAAGAATGAACCTATTATTTTATAAATATAGCCTTCATGAATGGCACTTGTTAAATATAAGGTTGCACCAAAGGCAATAAACATTCCCGCAATAACTGCGCTTAAAAATATCATTAAATAATTCTTCATAAATCTTACTCCATTTTTTTCACTATCAATCATTATAGTAAAAAAAGTGAAAAAAGTAAATAAGAAATTTTGTTTTTTACCTTGCTTATTGTAATATTTTGTCTTATAATTATTTTATACGAAGGAAGGAAATGCATTTTATGAAGTTTTTTAAGGAATTTGGGGAATTTATTAAAAAGGGAAATGTATTAGATTTGGCTATAGGTATGATTATTGGTACTGCATTTAATAAGATTGTATCAAGCCTAGTAAACGATATTATAATGCCAGTAATTGGAGTTATTTGTAAGGTTAATGTTACAGAGCTTAAGGCAACTCTTGTTCCTGCTGTACTTGATGAAGAAGGAGAAATTGTTAAAGCTGCTGTAACTTTAAATTATGGTAATTTTATTCAAACAATTATTGATTTCTTAATTATTGCGCTTTCAATTTTTGTTGCTTTGAAGGTTATTATGGCAACTAATAGAAAATTAACTGAAGCTACTGAATTTGTTAAAGAGAAGACTACTCATCATAAGGAAGAGGAAGCTTTGGAAGAAAAGAAAGAAGAAGAAAAATAAAGCTTATAGGAAATTCTTGAAATCAAGGATTTCCTTTTCTTTTTCATTTTTTCTAAGAATTACCATTAAGGATGTATTAAGAGTCTCTTCATTTAGTTTTGCAAAATATAGGTTTGTATTTAAAGCTTCAAATATAGATTTTGGTACGATAGCGATGCCAATGCCTGTTTTGGCCCAAAGAATGGCGCTTTTAGCATCATCTACTTCAATAATTATATTAAGAGATACATTTTTTTCATTGAAAATGGTTTGAATTATACTTTTAAAGCGACGATATAAAATGATAGGAGTATTGTTTAAGTCTAAAATTGAATATGATTCTTTTAATTTACTCTTACTAACTAAGACCATTTCCTCATCGCAAAGCTTCTTATGCTCGTATAAATTGTATGAAAACGGGGTTCTACAAATTGCTAAATCAATAATATGATGATTTAACTGCTCTAATAGCTCATAGGTATTACCCTCGTGAATAGAAAGCTTTAACTTGTTTTTATTTAAATAATCATAAATAGGCTTATCGAGTAAATAATTAATTGATGATGACACCATTCCAAGTTCTAATGTTTTATATTCATTTTTATTTAATTCTAAAACAGCCTTTTCAGTTTTTGATGCAAGCTCAAGAAGATCATAGGCACGTTTATATAATTCTTCCCCTTCCTGTGTAAGCTTTAAGGAATTTGTTTGTCTTTGAAAGAGCTTGACCTTTAAATCCTCTTCAAGTAGATGCATATGTCTTGATAGAGGTGGCTGCGACATATGAAGCTTTTTGGCAGCCTTAGAAATACTTCCAGATTCAACTACAGTTACAAAATATGCTAATTGTTTTAAATTCATAATATTCACCTATACAAAAATTATTTAGTAGATATATATATCATATATAAATAGTATACTATATTTTGTGGTATAATAAAAGGCGTATTTAGTATTGGAGTGGTTAAAATGTTCAAGTTATATAAAAAATATTTAAGGTATTATAAAAAAGAGGTTATATTAGGACCGATGTTTAAATTAATTGAAGCAATATTTGAACTTATTGTTCCTTTAATTATGGCTTCAATCATTGATAAGGGTGTTAAAAATTTAGATAGTGCTTATGTTTGGAAAATGGGTGGTATTTTAGTTTTAGCAGCAGCTATTGGCTTATGCTCTACTCTTGTTTGTCAATATTTTGCTTGCCAGGCTTCTCAGGGTGTTGGCACAAGACTTCGTAATGATTTGTATGAGCATATTAATTCTTTATCGTTTAAAGAAATTGATGAATTTAAAATTTCATCACTAATGACTAGAATGACAAATGATATTAATCAGGTTCAAACATCTGTGGCAATGCTGATTAGATTAGTAGTAAGAGCACCTTTTATTGTTATTGGTGCAACTTTAATGGCTTTCTTTATTTCTAAGAGCTTATCAGTTATCTTTTTAACTACAGGCTTATTAATTTTTGGGCTTATTTTCCTTATTATGAAGATTAATATTCCAAAGAATAAGAGAGTTCAAGGTGATTTAGATAATTTAACAACTT
>CALCWU010000126.1 GCA_937905855.1 uncultured Mollicutes bacterium | reverse complement strand
TAACAGCTATTTTAATTTGCATATTTGAGCCTCATATAATTTGATAGATAACACTATTGTTGTTGGTGATATTTTTATATCATTAACATATATATAATCAAAAGGCATATCATCTCTAATTGCAAAATTATAAATATCATTAGGATTTTCTTTTTTTACTGTAAAAATTAAATATTCACTAGTCATCTCTACAAAGTGACACTCTACAAAATAATCGTCATTTAATTCAATATTCCAAGTATCACCAGGAGAATATTTGGTTGGCGTTGGAATACGTAAATTAAACAACATAACAATAAGTAAAATAAGTATGCGAATAATATTTTTCAAGATTAAACACCACCATTTTCCCCTTTATTATATCATTTTATTGACGTATTAGCAACTAAACACTAAAATTCAAGTTGGTCTTGATGATGAATCACAATCAAAATCAACAATTCCATTTTTATATGGTTATTCAATGAATGAAATAGCTAAAATTACCTATAAATATAAAAAAGACTGACATCAAAGTATCAGTCTTCTATTTTCATAACTAAACCAGTTAAATTACAAATTAATCTTCTTATCTGTAATTGTATAAATTTTTAGAACCTCAAAACTTAATATTCGTCTATCTTATAATTACTTATCACATATGAATGAGTCTTTCTCTTGCTAATGTTTGACATATACCTTTCCTATATTAATTCCAGGAGTCCATAATCCATCTCCTCCATATGAAAAATCAGGAGTGCTGTCTTCAGCTTTTCTAATAATATACAAAGACCATATACCTACAAAATTACTATCTGTTGAATATTTTGTACACCAATATGTAGCAATCTTATATTCATCATTATCAGTAACTACATCAATTGACAACTTAAACCATTTAGCTTTAAATTTCCCTTTTTTTTCTTGAAAACAGCTTGAACCAGGATGTCTTTCAGAAACAAATTTTCCATCATAATATTTGAAAATTTCAGCAACAGATTCATCAAAATTTGTTAATTCATTTACTTTTGATAAAGCAAACAAACTTCTAAATTCTTCTCTATCTTCATTTTCAAGCGATGAAATTATTTTTCCAACCATTTCACTTACAATTTCATCATCACTTTTTGCTAATTCATGATGTTAATATAGTGGTGAAAAATAATAAACCTATAACAAATAAGGTTTTACTTATTTTCTTAATCATAATCAAATTCTCACTTTCAATAAAAATAACTATGCTTCCTCATAATATTTAACAATACTGCATTAAGATAATTGCAACAGATAATTTCTCTTATTAAGATTTATTTCTTCAATTATCATTTCAAGCAACGTAGTTTTACCACATCTGCGAATGTCCGGTAATATTTTAACAAATGGAGTATTAAAATAAGATCTTATAAAATTCATATAATTTGATCTTATAACCATAAATAGAAACTTCCTTTAGTTATTTATATTATAACCACATTTTTTAGCTTAGGCAACAAATTTAACGGATTATGCTCCAATATTTTTTTTTAAAATTAAACATTTTGTAAGTTATAATCAGCCTACAACAACTAAAATTACCTATAAATATAAAAAAGACCGACATCAAAGTATCAGTCTTCTAGTTCATTTATGGTGCCGAGAACAGGGCTCGAACCTGCGACCTACGCGTTACGAGTGCGTTGCACTACCAACTGTGCTATCTCGGCATTTAATGCTTTAAAGCATCATTTTTTTATGGGGTATTTCTTCATCTAAAAATTCATCAGAAATTATCTTAAAGCCAAATTTTTGATAAAAGCCAATTGCTTGAACCTGTGCATCAACACATATATTATTATATTTATTAAAATATTTTTTTATGTAATTAAGGCTAAGCTCCATTAAAATCCTACCAAGCCCTTCATTATGTCTAATAGATAATACTCTACCTATTTTTAAATTATTACCAGCTATTTTAAATACTCTTAAATAAGCGACAACTTTATTATCTTCCCATAAAAACATATGTGTAGCATTATAATCAATATTATCCATATCCTGACAAACAATATGCTGTTCAAGTAAAAATATTTCAGATCTAGATTTTAAAATTTCATATAATTCATTTGGCTTTAGCATAGAAAATTTTTTAGCAACAAACTCCAATTAAAACACCTCATTTAAATTATATAACTTTTGATTTTTATTGCAACTATTTTGTATGCTTTTGATAAAGAAATAAGATAATAAACAAAAATTTAACTTATTATCTTATTTCTAATTCTTAAATATTAAATTCTTCTTGTTGAGACTAAATGTCTATTTTCATCATAGGTGTATATAAAGTTACCTCTTTTAACTGAACAGGTAGTAGAAGTATAGCCATATAATTCCCCTGATAAAGTTTCGATAAGACGATTATGCTCATCATAAACATAAACATAATTTCCTTTTGAAATAGCTGTTGAAATCATAAGAATTCATCTCCTTTCGTTACAATTAAAATTATAAATATAATATGTACAAGAAAATGGACATAACAAAAAAAATCGATATCTTTCGATATCGAATAATTTCAAATGGTGCCGAAAAAAGGAATCGAACCCTCAACCTACTGATTACAAGTCAGTTGCTCTACCAATTGAGCTATTTCGGCAATATGGTGGAGGTTAACGGGCTCGAACCGCTGACCCTCTGCTTGTAAGGCAGATGCTCTCCCAACTGAGCTAAACCTCCATATGTGTATATTATACACTATATTATTAAAATAATCTAGTAAATATTGCTATTTACTTAAAAAAAATCTATTACATAAGTAATAGGTCATTTTATTATATAAAAGAGAAAATCTGGCAACTACCTACTCTTGCACATAGTACTACCATCGGCGTGAAAGTGCTT
>CALCWU010000125.1 GCA_937905855.1 uncultured Mollicutes bacterium | reverse complement strand
ATACTATAGCCCTTAATTTCAATTACTGTATTTAAATCTATACTATAAGCTTCAGATTCAACTAGGGTAATGATTGTATCTACATATTTATATAATCCTGATATTTCATAATAGCTTCCTACAGGTATTTCTACTTTTGTGGTATCTTCATTAAATACTACATTGACATTTTCTAGGCTCAAACTATTTTGATCTAAATAAATTTCTTTATCTAATACCTTTATTTCTAGCTTATCATTTACCTTTATTTCTAAGCTATTTAATAATTCATTTATATCTAGATTTGGCATTTCTACTAAACTTAAGAATTTATTTATTACATTCTTTAATTCTTCATCAGCTAATGAACATTTTGCCTTGATGCCTAATGCTTCTACATATAATTCTTTATTTTTAATGTAGGCATTTAACTCAATATCATTATAAATTAGATTTAGTTTTATTGCCTTTGTCTCATCTATTAAGACATTTCCACTAATAGTTTTGCCCTTGATATTTGCCTCAAATGAAGCACTCATACCTTTATTTAGCTTTGTTACTAAAGCATTTATTTCTTCATATGCTTTATTTAACTCTTGGTATGTTAAATATTCCTTCAAAGCTACTTCTACATTCTTCTTAGCTCTACTATTAACCTCTAATGATGCATTTGTTATCTTAACGCCCTTAACTTCAAAATCATTAAGCTTTAAGGCTAATGAACCATTATTATCGATTAATTTTGCACCAAATACCATATCATTTAGTTTAATATTTATTCCAAGATTTCCATCATCATCTACTAAGCCAAGCTCATATGTCATTTCATCTAGCTTAATATTTGTTAATTCTTCTAATGATACCTTAGCATTTACATTATAGAAATGAAGATATATTACCTTATCAACCATCTCTAATGTTAGCTTATATTCTTCATTATTGTAGCTTAATACTATTTCACCTGCTACATTTAGTTCTTTATCTAAATAAATATTTCCTATTACATTTATACTATAGCCCTTAATTTCAATTACTGTATTTAAATCTAAACTATAGCCTTCTGCATTTGCTAAGCTAATAATACTATCTACATATTTATATAATCCTGATATTTCATAATAGCTTCCTACAGGTATTTC
>CALCWU010000124.1 GCA_937905855.1 uncultured Mollicutes bacterium | reverse complement strand
TATTTTATTTATTTTTAGTCTATTTGGCTGTGAAAATAAAAGTGATGATAAGATACATATTGTAACAACAATATTTCCTATATATGATTTTGTAAGAGAAATTAAGACGGATGATTTTGAGGTATCAATGCTTTTACGTCCTGGGCAGGAGGTTCATACATATGATCCTTCAGCTAAGGATATTACCAATATTTATGAAAGTGAGCTTTTTATTTATATTGGTGGTGAAAGCGATAGCTATGTTGACACAATATTAAAGAATAATAAAAATGTTAAGGCCTTAAAGCTTATTGATTTTGTTGATACTTTGGAGGAAGATGAAGAAGATCATGACCATGATCATAGTCATAATGATGTTGAATATGACGAGCATATTTGGACCTCTATTAGAAATGCTGTTAAGATGGTTAAGGCTATTTCAAACTCTATGCTTGAAATAAAGAATGATGAGCAAATTGTTCAAAATACCAATGAATATATTTCTAAGCTAGATGCTTTGGATTTAAGATTTAGTGAAATTGTAAAAAATGCTAAAACTAACATTATGGTTTTTGCTGATAGATTTCCTTTTTTATATTTTGCGCATGATTATAATTTGAATTGCTATAAAGCCTTTCCAGGCTGTTCAACAGAAACAGAGGCTAGTGCAAAAAAAATTAAAGAGCTTGTTGATGTTTGTAGGAATAATAATTTAGGGTACGTTTATTATATTGATCTATCAAATAAAAATGTAGCTAAGGCAGTTAGTAAGGATGCAAATGTAGAAATGTTATTATTTCATAGTGTTCAAAATGTAACGCTAGCTGAATTTAAAAGTGAAAGCTATATATCATTAATGGAAAATAATGCCATAGCCTTAGAAAAGGGGTTAAATAATGAATAATACTCTAATTTCTTGTAAAAATTTATGTAGTAGCTATGAAGGATTTAAGGCGGTTGATGATGTCTCATTTGAGGTTAATGAGGGTGATTATCTATGTATTGTTGGTGATAATGGTAGTGGTAAGTCAACCTTATTAAAAACAATACTTAAGCTAAAGACGCCAAGTGGTGGTAGTATTACCTATAATAATCTAAAGGCTGATGATATTGGCTATGTATCGCAGGCTAAGGATTATATGAATAATTTTCCTGCTAGTGTTTTTGAGGTAGTTTTAACAGGACTTTTAGGTAGTAAATTTAAATTGCTTTATACTAAAAATGATAAAAAAATAGCAATGGAAAAGCTAGAGCTTCTTGGTATGGAGGATTTTAAGAGTAAATCATTCAATAATTTATCAGGCGGTCAAAAGCAAAGAGTTCTTTTAGCAAGAGCCTTATGCAAAACTAAGAAAATTATTGTTCTTGATGAACCTACAACAGGAATAGATAAGGAAACAACTAAAATTTTATATTTTATTGTTGAGCTTTTAAATAAACAGGGGGTTACAATTATTACAGTTTCGCATGATTTAGAAAACTGCTTGAAGGATGCTAATAAAATATTACATATGAAGCAGAAGTGTCTTTTTTATGGAACTAAAGAGGAATATTTAAATAGTGAAATAGGAAAGGAGTATTTAAAATGATTTTGTCTTTTATTGAGGCCTTTTCTTATGAATTTATGAGAAATGCCCTAATTGTTGGTATATGTGTATCACTTTGTGCGGCACTTCTTGGTGTAAGCTTAGTTTTAAAGAAGTATTCAATGCTTGGTGATGGCTTGTCACATGTTGGCTTTGGAGCTTTAGCAATTGCAACTGTTATTGGTGCAACTCCACTTTTAGTAGCAATACCAACGGTAATTGTTGTGGCATTTTTATTGCTAAGAGTATCAAATCGTAGTAAAACAAGCGGTGACGCCTTAGTAGCAGTGATTAGTGCCACAGCTTTAGCAATTGGTGTATTTGCAATGAGTATTAGCAGTGGCAGCAATATTGATGTTTATAATTATATGTTTGGGTCAATTGTGGCGGTGTCTAAATCTGATATGATAGTGACTTTAGTTGTTTCAATTATAGTTATCACCTTATATGTGATTTCCTATAATAATATGTTTGCTATAACCTTTGATGAAACATTTGCTAAAACAAGTGGGGTAAAGGTTGAATTGTATAATTCACTGCTTGCTATATTAACATCTGTTATTGTGGTAATAGGTATGAAAATGATGGGAGCTTTGTTAATTTCAAGCCTTATTATTTTTCCAAGTATTTCGGCAATGGCTATTTGCAAAAGATATAAAAGTGTTGTTATTACATCAGCGATTATTTCAATTGTTGCTTTCTTAGTCGGCTTATTTTTTAGTTACACATTAAGTACACCATGCGGTGCTAGTGTTGTTATTGTTAATGTTATCATTTTAGTTGTTTGTAAAATAGTAGCATTTGTTAGGAGGTAATTTTAATTATGAAAATAGAGGTTAAATGTCCATATTGTGGTGAAAAATGCTTAGTAGACGATAATGAAAAAATAGGCTTTTGTCCTAAATGTGATGATGAGTTTTTAATAAAATCAGCCTTAGAGGACGAAGATGAAGAGGAACTAGGCGCGGAAGATATTGAAGAGGAATTTACAGATGATTTTGTTATTACAAATGATATTCTTACTAAATATCGTGGTAGTGACGAAAGTGTTTTAATTCCTTATGGTGTTGTTAAAATAGATAAATATGTATTTTCTTCAATTGATGATTTAAAGGAAATAAGTTTCAATGATGAATTAAAAATAATAGGTGAGGCTTCATTTGAGGAATGCAGCAATCTTACTAAAGTTATTATTCCTGCTAGTGTTGAAAGAATTGAAGAATGTGCATTTTCAATGTGCAAAAATATTAAATCAGTTGAATTTGAGGAAGGATCTTGTCTTAAAATAATAGGTGAGGGTGCTTTCTCCAATTGTGAACAGCTTTCTTCTATTAAAATTCCAGCATCTGTTGTAACAATTTCTGATAATGCCTTCAATAATTGTACAAGACTTAGAGATG
>CALCWU010000123.1 GCA_937905855.1 uncultured Mollicutes bacterium | reverse complement strand
TTTTTCAAGTGGTGAAAGACCTGAATGCATAACGGCCACTAAATCTCCAAATCTAGCTTTAAATCGCGATGTCATTTGGGGAGTTAAAGCAATTTCTGGTACTAACATAATTGAATCTAAATTATCCTTTAATGCTCTAGCGATTAATTCTAGGTAAACCTCAGTTTTTCCACTGCCAGTCACTCCCTTTAAAACAAAAGTGTGACTTTTACCTTTAAATTTTTCTACCTCACTAATAACTGCCCTTTGTTCATCATTTAAAACAACCTTTTTATCAGCAGTCTTTAAATAGCTAATATCTCTATAAACATCCTCTGTTTCCTCTTTAACATTACCATTTTTTATTAATGTATTTAAGGAGCTTTGGGAAAATCCCATATCATTTATAAGAATCTTTTTTAAAACTGGCGTTTTTAATTCTTTTAAATAATCTAGTATTTTTCTTTGACCCTCAGTAGCCTTAATAGGATCAGCTACGTAACAAATATATTCATTCTTTTTTATGGTAGCATTATTTTTAAGATTTACGCTTAACACAATATTTTTTTCTTCAATTTGATGTTTAATTTCTTTCAAATATTTTTGGGTATGAATATCAAAGCTAATTTTATTTGAATTACCAAAGCATTCTCTTAAGGAATCAGATAGCTTAGCTTTATCAATGCAGGTTAACACCTTATTAACCTTAATTTTAAGTGATGATGGTATCATCGTTTCAAGATTAGTTGCATAAAAAGAAAAATTATATCTAGATAACTCATAAGCTAGCTCTACAAATTCCTCATTTAATGGCGGATTTATGTCTAAAACCTCTAAAATCGGTTTAATTAGCTTTAGATCACATTCTGTATCTTCTTTTATTTTTACCACAAAGGCTACAACAATTCTTGAACCAAAATTAACCTTTACCCTAGCACCAACTAAAATCACCTGAGATAATTCTTCAGGAATCAAATAATCAAATGTTCTATTAACTTGTTTATTTGCAACATCAACAATTACCTCACAAAACATATCTGCCTCCAAAAAAAATACGCCATCAATGATGGCATATTTAACGAACCATCATTCAAGCTTTAGCACCGTTTCCAAGGAATGGTTGCTGTAGGGTCATTGAGCTTGTCTCTCGCCTACTCATTATGGCATATTTAACTATAGATATTATACTATAAAATTTATACTAATGCAATTTTATTTTCTAGATTATTGAAATATTTTTACAAATTTTGGCATCCACAATATTACTTGCCATAAATACTCTTCCTAAAGCCTTAAAAACTATATAAAGAGCAACACTTTGAGGAAACAAATAAACCAAATTTTTAGGTAATGATGTAAATAACAAATAGATTTTTGCTTGTTCAATAGTCAAATTATTTATATTCATCCACCAAATACTTCCCAAAATAACATTAATAAGAATATTTATTAGCACTCTAGCAAAGAAAATTGCTGAGAAGGTAATTCTCTTTTTATAAAAGAAAATACCATAAATAAAGCCACTAAGCATTGCATTTAGGGTGTAAGGAAAATAAAAGCCGAAGCCATTAGGGAATAAAAAGAAACCAAGCACATCAGAAAAAAAGCCAATAATTAGTCCAACAATAGGTCCATATAGCCAGCATATTGTTGCAAAAAACAAATAAGTTGCTGTAATTCCCATACTTGTAAAGCCTGATGGTAGTTTAATTGCTTTAGATAACATCATCATTGCAAATAAAATAGCAATTATACATAAATCCTTTATTTTTATATTTTTATTGCAAGCAAGAATCCAATATTTTTTATGAAATATTGAAGAAAAAATATTTTCATTATCAATAATATCTAAATCATCCTTAGAAATTCTAAATTGAATTAACAAAAATAATAATGCTATTACTGCACCAAAAGCCATAAAAATACTACCAAATATGTAAGGATTAAAATAATCAATTTCTTTTATATTATTAATAGTAGAATTTGGAAATAAATTATTAACAAATTTTTTAGCACGTGATTCATTATAGTTTAGATATTTTTCTTTAATTGAAATAATAAATCCAGCTTCACTTTTTTCAATAAGCAAATTATTTTTTTTCATAAGCTTACTAATATTTTTATCAGTAATTAATCTTTCACCTGTTTTAGAATTTTTAACATTTTCTAAAGCAAACCTAATATTATCATCATTAATTGTTTCATCATAAGTTTCTACAGAAACATTTAATAAAAATTTTTTAGTGTTATTATTAATAAGATACGAGCATATAAAATAACCCATAACAAAAAATAACAAAACACTAAATAAAAGCACTACCTTCTTTTGCCATAAATACTTTTTCATTATTATATTTAAGAGTTCCACACGATACTAGCGGACGCGCTAATTTACCGCCACAAAATTGTGTTCGTCATATTCCAACTTCCCATGAACATGCACTTAACGCAAATTAGCTACTCTGTATCCTTTCTAAAACTTTAATTTTAACCAATTTTTAACAAGCAACATCCAGCTTTGGATATGCTCAATAACCTTATTATCATCACCACCACTAGTTTCTTTAGTAGCTAGTGATAGTCCATGCATTCCTAGGGGATATAAATGAAATTCAACATTTGCTCCTACTCTATGATAAGCCTCAACTAATCTTAGACTATTTTCCATAGGAACAGCTTGATCAGTTAGGGTTGCCCACAAAAATAGATCTGGTGCATCTAAGGTAATATGATTTTCAATGCTTACAAGCTTACGCATTTCCTCGTTTTCAGAATTTTCACCTAATAAATCTACAAATGAACCTAAATGAGCAATATTTTTATCGCTTGAAACAACGGGATAGCCCATAATTAATCCCTTAAATTTAGTAAAGCCTAAAAACTGACTTGCCAAAATTAAATGACCACCAGCACTAAAGCCACAACCAATAATTTTATTTTTATCAACAAGCTCATCTTTATTAAGTTCATTAACAACATAGCTAACCTCTTGCATAGGAGTTGGATAGTTTGTTAATTCCTCACGATAGCTGATAACTACAGCATGATAGCCAAGTGAATTAAAAAATAAAGCTACCGGTTTTCCTTCTCTTGGTGAGGTATGTGAATACCCACCACCAGGTGCAATGACAATCACACCTCTTTTTGAGTTATCAACATAATATTTTTCATAATAATCTTTATTATTTGGAAGTAATATTTTTTCCATTATTTAAAACCTCATCAATTTCTTTAATTTGCTTTTGAATATTATAAATATTTTCATTTTGCTTGGCAAGCTTTAAGCTCTTACTTAAATTTTCTTTTTTTGAAGAAATTCGTTTTATAAAATTAGTATCCTTATTTTTAATTAATAATGGACCATATTTTAATTCAAGTTCAGAATAATTATTTTTACCTTCTTCATATACTAAAATTTCATAATATTTTTTAGCATCAAAAATAGCATATTCCAAAGTTAGGGAAAAATTATTTTCCTGCATAAATTTTCTTAACATATATGCATCCTTATTTGGCTGTAAAATTATTTTTTTACCCTTAAGCTTGTCTACAAAATCTTTGATAATTTCAATTATTAAGCCACCACC
>CALCWU010000122.1 GCA_937905855.1 uncultured Mollicutes bacterium | reverse complement strand
ACTTATTGCCTCACTTATAAAATCATCATTACCTGGAATATCAATAAAATTAAGCTTGTAGTCATTATAATTAATAAATTGAACACTAAGTCTTGTAGATGATCCTCTAGTCATCTCAATAGGTAAATAATCACTTACCGTATTTTTTCTTTCTACACTTCCCTTTTCACCACCATCTAGAGCATGAAGTAGACTTTCAACTAAGGTTGTTTTTCCACTTCCCTGATGCCCTAAAATAACTATGTTTCTTATTTTTGAAACATCTTGCATATTATCACCTCTTGTAAACGTTTTCTTTTATATTTATTATATCATTAGAAAAGAAAAAAAGCCATAGTTTTCTATGACTTAATTAATCTTATTTGCTTTTTATAAACATATATGAAGTAAGCAATTTCAAATATAGCTGTTATAACCCAGGAAAATATATATACTAAATAAAGAGAGGTTATAGTATGAAAATGCGCAAAAATGGTATATACCCAAATTACTCTAAATACACATGAGCCACTAATAACTATTATCGTAGGAATTAAGCTCTTTCCTATTCCACGTGAGGCAGCAATAGTATTATCCATAAATGCTCCAAAGGCATAGGAGAATGACATTATTTTAACTCTTTCATACCCAGCATTAATAACTGCCTCTTCATTAGTAAATAATCCTAAAAATGGTTTACCAAAAACTAGAAGTAACACTCCCATGACCGCTCCAGTTAAAAATGAATAGGTAAGTGAAACAAAATAGCTATTTAAAACTCTATTTTTCTTACCAGCCCCATAATTTTGACTCATATAGCTTGAACAGGCTGTATAAAAGGAAGCCATAACATTGAAAGTTATCGAATCGGCATTTTGTGCTGCACTATTACCCTTTACAACAATATCATCAAAGGAATTAACACCACTTTGAATAACTAAATTTGCAATAGCAAATATTGCTGACTGAAAGCCAGATGGTAATCCTAAAGCGATTATTGCCTTACTTCTTCCCTTATATATTCTAATATCCTTAAATCTTAATCGCATAGCATTCTTTTCTCTAGCTAAGGAAATAATTAACAAGGTAGCAGAAATATATTGACTAACAACGGAAGCAATGGCTACACCATCAACACTCATATGTAAGCATATAACAAAAATCAAATCCAAGCCAACATTAAAAACTCCCGCAATAGCTAAAAAAATCAAAGGACGCTTAGTATTGCCAATTGCACTATAGCAAGCATTACCAAAATTATATAGTGCCATTGCAGGCATACCAATAAAATAAATTTTCAAATATAAATTAGCGCCATCTATAAAGCTTTCCTTGGTCTTTAGCCACACTAACAAATATTTAGAAAAAAACAAACCAAGTAGCATAATAATAATGCCCATTATTAAACATAAAACAAAGGCAGTATGGACGCTTTCCTTTAAGCCCTTATCATCCTTAGTTCCTAAAAATCTAGCAACTACTACATTAACTCCATTACCAAGGCCAATTAGAAAGCCTGTAAAAAGCGTTACAAGAATTGGTGTTGCCCCAACTGCTCCCAAAGCATTAGAATCAGAAAATTTTCCAACTATAGCTACATCAGTCATATTAAAAAGAACCTGTAGCAAATTGGTTACAAAAAGTGGCAAACTAAATATTAAGACACCCTTCCAAAGTGATCCCACCGTTAATTTTTGCGTATTCTCGTTCATCGTTACACCTCAACTTATAGATTTTAACACAATTTTATAAAAATACAAGATGGATAACTAAACTTCTTTGCAATAAAAAAACTAAGGTCATACTTTAACCTTAGTTTAGAAATCTAATATCTAGTTTTAAGTAATATATTGCTCATATTAGAATTAGAGCCTGCAGCATATTTAGAATTAAGAAGAATGTCTTCAATATCTGATAACTTAGAAATTGTTGGCTCAAATAATGAATTGCCATCCTTAGTATTCCACTTAAAATTATCCGTCTTTAAAATACCACTTGTTGAATTTGGCATTTTATTTGCATCATAGATAATTTCAGAGTCTTTAAGATATTGATAGCTTGAATCAGTTATCAAATAACCACCAGAGGCTGTAGCATTAGGATAATTAGCATTATTAGTTAATGTTGAATCATTATTCTTCAACAAATATTCAATTCCTCTAAAAATTGTTCCCTCTACTCTTACAGAGCCACCATTTCCACAAACGATTCCTTGACTAACAAGTGCACATTTCCAACTAGAATTTACACTTTGAACTAGGCTTTGTGCATTCATACTCTTTAGCTTATTACGATACTCAATATAAGTAAAATTATCAATGATTGAGTTATATAGATATGCATTTCCACCTCTAATTTTAGGTAATCTATCCTCAATATTTTTAAAATAACAATTAGCAATTGATACATTAAGCTTTAAATTATATTTATATTCGTCACCACTATCTCCTAAAAGAAAAGCCTTCTTTTGCGGAATGGCAATTCCATATAAAATATCCTCAAAGGAAATTCCACTATCTCTTAGTTTATTATAATATAAATAATGATTGCCCTTATTTTGATAATCAGCTTCTATTTCTTGCATCATTTTATATAAATAGCCATCCTTATCATCACTTCCAGCCACAAATTTACACCAAGAGATATGAACACTCGAGGTATCACCAGCCTCATAAGGTGCATATGCATAAGTGCCCTTAGTTGAAAATGAAGGATTTGCAACATCAATTTGACCATCAAATGATTTACCAAAAGTCATATGATCAATCCAAATATTATCAGAAAATCCAATCTTAAAATAAGCCCAACCATAGGCATCATAATCACCAACCTTAGCGGTTGAGGAAAGACTTGAATCCTCCCACTGCCACATTTCATCCATCACAAGATTTCTAACAGCAACATTTTTAGAATAATTAATCTTAAAGCCACCATGAGTAATTTTAGCTCCATTTCTTGAAAAAATTAAAAGATTATTTGTTCTTTCAATAGCTATTTGTGACATACCATATTCTTCATACATACTTGATTTTGTGTATTTAGCATCATTTTTATTAGAAAATTCATTAACAATCTTTAAAGACTTATCATCTGCGGTTAATTTTTTATAGCCAAGCTCTAAATCATTTTTAATTTCAATAACGTGAACACTACCTTCCTTTATTAGACTTTGAGAATACAAAACCTCATCTAATGGTGAATCCTCATAATAGGTCATAGTAGATGTATAGGTAGTATCATTTGCATCCCATGGCGTGCTAGGATCTATTTTTGTGAATGTTCCATCATTATTTTTTAAATATAATCCCTTATTTAAAGCATTTGTCCAGTTTGTTTCATTTTTTCTAACATTTTTGCGAACAATATAGGTGTTTTCTAAGGCACTTGTTACTTCTGATGTATAATCATATCTTGCCGCCATCAAAGCCGCAAATAATTCAGTTGGAGTTGAAACACTAACATATGCATCAGTATTTAAATATGCTGTAAAATCAGGCATACTATCATCA
>CALCWU010000121.1 GCA_937905855.1 uncultured Mollicutes bacterium | reverse complement strand
TATTTTTATTATTTTGTATTGGTTTATTGATTAATTTTAAATTCTTTGCTTATTATGAACCTGAAGTTGATAAATATGCATATGAAAATGAAGTATCAAATGAATGCTTTAATGAGCTTCAAAAGGAATTTATTACCTTATTTCAAAGAGAAAATATTGGTGGAATTATTATTCCTACTAAAGCAATTAAATTTAATTATCCTAGTGAAGTAGAAGGTGTATATGATATTTATTTTGATTTAGTAAATGGCGATAGATTCTTAATTCATGGTAATGAAAGTATTAAGGCTAATTTATCCTATATGATGGCTTTTAACAATATTTTTGGAAGTGGTTATTCAGTACTATATTATAATTTAGCAAACTTGAAAATAATTGATTCAGCTGATTTTTGTTTCCCAAATGTTGATTTAAGAACGATGACACTGGGAATTCCTTTTAGACCAGAGTTAAATAAAGAGCCTGATTTTGATTTGGAATATCCTTATACAAATATATCATTTGATATGAATCTATATGTTGATAATGTCAAAAAATCTAGTAATATTAGTGTTTCAAATCGTTTTGGAAATGTTGTTTCTAATGAAGAATTATTATTAAATATAAATAATGGTAAGCTTGCTAATTTTGAATTTGAATGGTTTAAT
The DNA here is from genome assembly GCA_937905855.1 of uncultured Mollicutes bacterium. Taxonomy (GTDB): domain Bacteria; phylum Bacillota_I; class Bacilli_A; order Acholeplasmatales; family Anaeroplasmataceae; genus CAKQDS01. Next base: position 1,700 of record CALCWU010000121.1, on the reverse strand, counting down.
GATACTAATATTAATACTAATTGCAATCCAATGATTAGTGGTATACTTTTAGATGCAAAAAGCTTCATCGAAAAATATAATCTTAATCCTTTTGATACAACACCGCCAGCATTTACAAGTAATGATAATTATATTTCTAATGTATCAAGTCCTTTAACTAAGGAATATATTTTATCAACAATTAAAGCAAGTGATGAAACTGATGGTGAATGTACGCCTTACATCAAGGAAACAAATTATGTTCCAAATGTCTTAGGTAAATATTATATGATTGTTGGAGCTAAGGATAAATCAGGTAATGAAGGTACTAAAAACATTTGGATTAATGTTGTGGATGTTGATGCACCAACAGCTAGTGTTAGAGTATTTAATGCGGTTAATACAACTAAGAGTAGTTTTGATGATATTATAGCTAAATCAATAACAGCTTCTGATAATTATTTCACTAGCTTTAAATACACTGTTTTAAGTGATAATTATTCAGCTAATTATAAAGTGGCTGGAAACTATGAAATAAAGGTAAGAATAACTGAGGATAGAGATAATGGTTTATATGTGGATAAAACTATTACAGTTAAAAATGCTGATAAAATAGCCCCAACCTTTGTAACTAAACCTGAGGTTATTAATGCTACTAATAATAAGCTATTAACTACTAATGAGATTATAGCTAAATTTAAAGCTACTGATGAATCAAGTGATGTAACATATTCATTAGTAGGATATGAAAATTATAAAAATAATTATGGTAAGGCTGGAACTTATACTTTAGGAATTAAAGCAACCGATACATCTGGTAATAGTACACAGTTTAATTTTAATATTAATAATGCTGATGGAATCGCCCCAACTATTACAGGGGAGAGTAGAATGGAGGTATCCTATACTAAGAAATTAAGTATAGATGAGATTATTAAAACCTTAAAGGCAAGTGATGAGAGTGCAACAAATCTAGTAATAAAGGTAGTAGATGATAATTATAGTAGCGTTTATGATACCTTAGGAGAACATCAAATAACCTTTAAAACAAATGATGGTGTAAATGATTCAACAATATTTACTAAAACAATAGTAGTAATAGATGATGTAAATCCAGTGCTTGTAGGACCTGAAAAAATAGAAATTAGTAATAAGGAAATAGATCAATTAACAGAAGAGGAAATAAAGCAAAAATTTAGTGCAACTGATAAATCAGATGTAGCCTTATCACTAATAGATAGTAATAATTATTTAACAAATAAGGGTAAGGTAGGAGAATATAATTTCACTATTACAGCAACTGATTCAAGTAATAATAAATCAAGTATAAACTTTCAAATTAAAGTAAGCGATGAAATAGCGCCAATATTATCTATTAATGATTCATCCTATGTAATTGTATTACAAGAGGGTGAAAGCTTAACTATGGAGCAAATAAAGAATATTTTAGGACAAATTGGAGCAATAGAAAATGTTGAAGAAATAGAAAATATTGAATCAGCATATTTTGATTCCTATAGTGCTGGTGAATATGAATGTAAGATTCAAATGAAGAGTGGTGAAGTATACAATATAAAAATCAAGGCTAATGCGAATAAAAAGAAGAACAAAACTAGTTTTATTGATAAAATATTAGCATTTTTAATCTCAATTTGGATTAAGATATTAGAATGGTTATTTAAAATATTTAAGCATTAAAAAGCTAGTCATTTTGACTAACT
>CALCWU010000120.1 GCA_937905855.1 uncultured Mollicutes bacterium | reverse complement strand
AATAACCATATACGAACAAAAAAGACTAATAAAATAGTCTTTTGCTTAAATTCTTCCGATTAAATTAGCTTTTAAATTGTCATCATATATTTCTTTATTAGCTAGCCTAATAGGATAAGTATCATCATTATTTTTAATGCTTAAATATATTTTACCTTTTTTACCAATATTAGGAATTGTAAATTCTAGTTTTTCAAGATTCTTTGTCTTATGATTTATGTCATATTTTTCGAGATTTTCATCATCATAAAGAACATAAGCTTCAATTTTTTTATTTCTTAACAAATTACCAAAGCCTTTATTTTCAATTTCTAAATTAACCTTAATATCTGATGTATCATTATATGATAATGTTGATTTCTTCAAAACGAACCGATATCCTAAATGAGCATTAATATAATCATAGGAACTTACTCCATAAAAATTAACATCATCACCACATTTTTTGTTGTAGGTTGTATTTTTCCATTTCTTAATTACCTCATCATTCCAAGCCTGATTTAAATATGAAAGGTTCATAAGCTTCATTTCTAAAGCACATTTATCAATATCATGTAATGTTGAATTAGGAACAACAACCTCACCACCATAAGGTAAATGATTTGTTTGATTAGCTAACCATTTTGTTTCTAACTCACGGTTTGTATATGTACCAAGATCACTATTAGATCCTAAATAGCCATCATTAAAAATTCCTAAACGATAAGCAATACTATCTTCTTTTATTACATAGCTTGAGATATCATCAAGAGTTATTCCTAAATAGTTATAAATCATCTTAGGTGTTCTAACAAGAATTGGAATATTATTAACATTTTTTAAATATGTATCTATAATTTTATTAATTGTTTCTTTGTTGGCACAAGCACTAGAATGCATTTCTCCCCATGGTCCTACCATTCCTGCTTCAATTGCTGTAATACAATTCTCATATTTATTTAAAATTGGTGCTAGCTGTTTTATATGAGCCTCCATCATAGAAATACTAGGCTCTTGATCCTTTTTCCCCTCATAGTTATGATCATAAGCAAAGCGAATAATAACATTTTTTTCTTTTTTTAAATATTTTGACATCATTGCATCAATGTTATTTAAATCCTTATCTCTTAGAAGCATATCCTCTTGATTATTAAATTTTTGCGAAAAAGCACTTAAATCCATTCTTAAATGATACAACCTTGTTTTATCATTTATAACATAATCCTTATCCTTAAAATCATCTACAACCTGTATACATACTGGGCTATAAAAGCCTTGATCAGGATTGTCTATATACATAGTATCCTCTTTTGCAACACTTTGTTCATAATTATTTAATGACGCTCTATTACATGATACTAAAACCAAAATTAAAAGTATATTTACTAATATTATCCTAATCTTTTTCATTTATAATTCCTTCATTCAATTATTATGGTCTAAGAGATGTTATAGGAACAACATATACACCATCTTGTCTTTTATATGCAGCATTAGATAAGCCACAAATTACGCATAATGCTTTGGCTGGTTTTCCTACTTCTTTAATTATTTGGTTATTAATTTTAACTAAATTTGAAGCTGCAGCATCAATTTGATTTGCACCAAGTTTAATTTCAAATCCACACCATTCACCATTTTCAAGTTCAATAACAGCATCTATTTCATTATTTTTATAATCTTGATAATGATATAATTTGGCATTAAAACATTCAGAATAGCTATATAAATCTCTTTCAACTAGTGATTCAAAAAGAAATCCTAACAATTCAAGATCATCGAACATTTTTTCTTTTGTCAAATTCAATAATGCACATGGTAATGAAGGGTCAACAAAATGACGCTTTTCACTTTGTTTCAATCTTAAAGATGATCTAATATTAAAAGCAAATGGTGGGATATTTTCCACTATATAAAGTCTATTAAACAAGTTTAAATAATCACTTATTGTATCCACGTTAATATCATCAAAATCTATTTCCTTAATATCATTTTTTAATGTTTTATTTGTAACTGTTGTTGCTTCATTTCGAGCTAATGATTTAAGTAATAATTCGATTTTATGCTTATCTCTTTTTATGTCATCTACCTTATATATATCCTCATTAATAATTGATTTAATATATTCTTTTGCGACAAGCATTCCTTGTTTTGTAGAAAGATTTACTACAGCTGGCCAACCACCAATCAAAATAAGATCTATTATTTTGTTTAAATCAACTTCACCTGTAAATAAATCTTCTGCTTTATTAAGACAAATATCCTCCAATGATATTTTACCATCAGATTGTTCTGCTTCATATAATGACATTGGCCTCATTTTCAATCTTGCTATTCTTCCTGTTCCAGAATGAATGTATTTTTCTTTATTAATTGTTGCAGAACCTGTCAGTATAAACTGGCCCTTCAATATAGATGAATCAACCTTACCTCTCACAGCATCCCATAATGCTGGAACCTCCTGCCATTCATCTATTAGACGTGGATAATCACCTTGTAATGCTAAATCAGGATTCAGTTCCGCTATTTTTTTATTATTGAAATTGCCTCTTGGATCAGCTAATAAGAACTCACTTTTGGAATGAAACCTACTAGTCCATGTTTTTCCACACCATTTTGGTCCCTCAATATATAAAGCACCAAATGTTTTAAGATACATATCAATTTTTTTATCAATCAATCTGTTTTTATAAAAGCTATTTCCCATATCTATATCACCAATTCTATTATAAAGTATTCCGAGAGATTTTTCAATTTCATTCCGAGAGATTTTTAATTTTTATTCCGACAATTTTCTCTTTTTTATTCCGAATGATTTTAATTATATAAATCTTAAAATATACAAAATACAAATACTGTTTCTAATTTATTATATTTTCCTTTTCAAAGACCTTCTTTATTTTAACAACTTCTTTAGCTTTATCAATAACGTTCTTATCTAGTTTATATTTATTTAAAACTTCTGCAACCTTTTGACAAGCATTAACAATATCATCTATATTATTCCTATTAAAAATCAACCTCACATCACTATATTCGTCAATTACTAATTCGAATTTAACCTTTTTAATAATTAAATTATCAAAATAAATATCATCAAAAATTAACACATAACCTTCTGATCCATTATATATTCCTTCCATATATAATGAACCTAAAATATACCAAACATAATACACATCAATTTCCTCTATAGACAGCTTTTCAAAATCGAATATATATTTGTCACTAGGAAATGAAATGTAGCAATATATACTTAAGTCATCAATTATTAATAAAAGCTTAACATCACCATTCAAAATTTTTTTGAATATGTACGATTCTTTATTAACGGGAATAATTTTCTTCATTTTTTGATAATCAACTGGAAGCTCATCTATGGCAAGCTCTTGAAAATAATCAACATAAACTTGTTTATATGAACCATCTACATACCAAATAGCATCATCTACTTTATCTTGAACAAAAAAAGTATATTTTTTGCCAAAATCAGGCTCATAGGTTGCCATAGCACATAAATATCTTTCATCTTTTTTCTTTGCTAAATCAGTAAAGCAATCAATTTCTAGCTTCAATTGATTATAAAACTCTCTAATTTCTTTTTCATTTAGTATGGTTGTCCATTTTTCACCTAAGTATGAACCTTTTGTACGAAATTCGATAGAAATAATCAGTAAAAGAGGATCAGCAACAGCAGCTGCTAAATTATTATCTTTTTCATTTAATTCTACATTCCATGGTAAAATAGCCGTAAAATGTATATCAGGCTTATAGAAGTCTTCATCTAAAGATTTTACTTTTTCACCATTTAAAATTTTATAAAGCCAATCCACTAATTCTTCTATTTCATAATTCATTAAAAAATTATCCGTTTTATCAAAATTAATATGATCATTATGAATTCCAATTCTAACCGCACACCACACATAATGTTTATTTTCATCCGAAGGTGCATAGCTTTTAACTTCAAAAATTAATTGAGTTGATTTTTTATTTATAAGTATTTTCGGCATAACATAACAATCCCCTTTTATACCATAAAGACAAACACGTTAATAAAAATAATATATTCTAAATTCAATATGATTGCCATTTTTTTTATAATCGAGTCCAAAATTTTTATCTTTTCTTTTTATTCAATAAAGTATTTATTATATTAAAAAAATTGGACATAACCAACAATTTCTGTTATATGGAATTAATTCGTTTGACATACATAAAATAATTCCAGGCATAATTTCTAATTTGAATTTGTTTAAAACATCAAAATTTTTATCTGGATTTGAAGGGGCTTTATTTTTCTTTATTTCAATAGGATAAATCTT
>CALCWU010000119.1 GCA_937905855.1 uncultured Mollicutes bacterium | reverse complement strand
ATAAAAATGAAGGTTTCTTTGCAAATGGTTTAGGATTAAAGATTATTTTTGAGGGTTTAATTGTAGGTGCTGTTTCTCTTAGTGCTTATTTAATTGGTCAATTTGTATTTAGTAATCATCATATTGGTCAAACGATGGCTTTCTTAACATTATCATCTACACAATTATTTCATGCTTATAACGTTAAAAACGAACATTCAATTTTTTCAAAGTACACATTTAAAAATAAATTTATGAATTTTGCTTTTATATTTGGCTTTACACTTCAAATTGCTGTTATTTATATTCCAGGATTAAATGATGTATTTAATATGACTTCATTAAATTTAACACAATTTCTTATTTGTATAGGATTATCATTAATTATTGTTGTAATAATGGAAATTTCTAAATTAATCAGCAAAAAAAGTAAAAAATAATTTGAAATAGGCACTAATTTATTGAATTAGTGCTTTTTTTGTTGTATAATTTTATAAAATATGTTGAATGGAGAAATTGTATGATGAAAAAGATTATAGAGGTTTGCGCTTATCCATTAATACTTGCCGCATTTATAGTAATTTCAATTTTTTTATGCTGTCAGGGAAATCCTTATAAATTAGCTTTAGGTATTGCAGGAATTATTTTAGCATTTGGAGAATGCTTATATTTAATACCTAAAATTATTGCAGATATTTCTCTTGCTTTTGAATCACAGTTTGCTTTAGGCATTGGCAAGGCTGTTTGTAGTGTTACTAGAGTACTATTTATGCTAATCCTTTATCATATTTGCGCTATTTTTTATAATATGCCATATAACTTTGTAACAGGAATTGTTTATTTCTTTGCAACTGTTGCTGTAATTATGATTGTCTTACCAAGAAACCAGTGGTCAGAGAATAAAGAGCATGGATTAATTTGGTCACTTATATTAAATACCCCTATGCTATTTCTTGGAATTGTTATGATTATAATTTATTCAGTCAATATTAATTATGCAATTTGGAATCCTTTAAATTTCTTTTGGATTGGAATTTTATTTTTCCATTTGAGTTATTTTTTATCTGTTGCTTTACAAAAGAACAATAGTAATTGGGAGCTTTTAAATATTTTAAGTTATTTAGCTCTAATTTCTATTTTAATTCTAGGATTTTATATGATTTAACCTATTTTGAAAAAAATAGGTCTTTTTTTTATCTTAACATCATATTTTTATATGGTGATTTTATGAAAAGAACAATCTATATTATTACAACCTTCTTATTGTTAGTAATTGGAATAATTATGATATATTCTTCATCAAGCGTTTGGGCTTTATATAAAGTAGGAAATGATAAATATTATTTATTTCGTCAGTTAGTATTTGCCTTTTTAGGAATAGTTATTTATTTTATTAGCTATTCAATAAATTATAATTATTGGAAAAAAATAATAGATTATGTTTTTTTTATAAGCTTATTATTATTAATTATCGTTTTAATTCCAGGAATAGGTGTTGTTAAAAACGGTGCTAGAAGTTGGATAGGATTCAATGATATATCTTTTCAACCTTCAGAATTTATGAAAATTAGTTATGTATTATTTTTAGCAAAGCATCTTAGTAAAGACAACACTAAATTACTAAAATATATTTTATTGACTATAATAATATTTGGTTTAATATTACTTCAGCCTGATTTTGGAACTGGTGTAATTTTTTTGATTACTATTGCATTTATGATGTATATTTCTCTTTTAAAGTACAAATATATAATAATTGGAGGGGGACTGTTGATTTTTGGATTTGTGGTAATGATTATGATGGCTCCTTATCGTTTAGAAAGAATTTTTAGTTTTTTAAATCCTTGGAATGATCCTTTAGGAAGTGGTTTTCAAATTATTCAATCATTATATGCTATATCACCAGCATCGCTATTTGGCTATGGCTTATTTAAAAGTAGACAAAAATATTTTTATTTACCAGAGCCACAAAATGATTTTATATTTGCGATTCTTTGTGAGGAACTTGGAATAATTGGTGGATTCTTTGTTATATTTTTATTTTTTGTATTAATTTATATTGGATATAATTTATTATTTCATATTAAAGATATGTATGCTTTATACGTTATTTTTGGTTTTACAACTCTTATTGCAATTCAGGTTTTTATAAATATAAGTGTTGTTATTGGCTTAATTCCTGTAACAGGAGTAACCCTGCCATTTATTTCTTATGGTGGAAGTAGCTTATTAATAACAATGTTTATGATGGGCGTAAATACGAATATTTTAAAAAATGTAAAAAAAGAAGCAAGATATTGTCTTTTTTAAGTAAATGTAATATAATAGGATAGCATATTTTGAAAGGAAGTGATTGCAGATGGAAATATACGAATCGAAAACTGAATACCCATCGGATCACTTTATGATCCTAAAATAAAGTAAAGGAGAAGCAAATATGCAAAAAGAATTTTATTATGAAATAAAAAAAATAATAGAAACTGCTGATACAGCTAATATGGCAGCAATGCTAGAGGATTATCATGCTGGAGATATTGCCGATGTTTTAGAAGACTTAACTAAAGAAGAGCGTATAAGAGTTTATAAGGCTGTTGGACTTGAAAAAACATCAGAAATATTTTCTTTTTATGATGATGTTGAAAAATATATAGCTGAAATAAAACCAGAAATTGCTGCTGATATTGTTGAGCAAATGGATTCAGATGATGCAATTGATGTTTTAAATGAATTACATGATGATTCTAAAAAAGAAATAATTAATTTAATGGAAAGCGATTCTAAGGAAAAGGTAAAGAAACTGGATTCTTATGATGAAGACCAAATTGGTAGCTATATGTCTGATAACTTCATATCAATAAATAGTGATTTATCAATTAAGCAAGCAATGTCGACACTTGTTAGTGAGGCTGGGGAGCATGATAATATATCAACACTTTATGTTATTGATGATAAAAAGAAATTTATTGGAACAATTGATTTAAGAGATTTGATTATTGCTAGAAAAGAAGATTCCTTAATGGATTTATGCATGACAAGCTATCCCTCATTTTATGATGATGAATTAATGAGCGATTGCATAAATAGGCTAAAGGATTATGCTGAGGATTCAATTCCGGTTTTAAATAAAGACAATGTTTTACTTGGTGTTATAACAGCTGATAGTGTAACTGATGCAGTTGATGATGAGATGACTGATGATTATGCTAAACTCGGTGGTTTAAGTGAAAGTGAAGATTTAGACGAACCAACATTTCAATCAATAAAAAAACGTATACCATGGCTAATTGTTCTTTTATTTTTAGGCTTTGTTGTTTCAAGTGTAATTGGCGCTTTTGAGGCTGTAATTGCAACATTACCAGCAATAGTTTTCTTCCAATCAACTATATTAGATATGTCTGGTAATGTAGGAACCCAATCATTAGCAGTTACAATTAGAAATATTACAAATGAAGAATTAAAAGGAAAACAAATTGTTAAAAATGTCTTTAAAGAGATTAAAATTGGCTTTATTAATGGACTGATAATTGGTGTTATAGGCTTTTTATTCGTATTAACTTATCTTGTTATTAGAAAACAAGAAATAGTTGCTGGAGATGGTTATTTATTTAGTGATGCTTTAAAGGTTTCTGCAATTATTTCAGCAAGCTTAGTGCTTGCAATGACACTAAGCAGTCTAATTGGTACTATTTTTCCAATTTTCTTAAACAAAATTCATGTTGATCCTGCTGTAGCTTCTGGACCATTTATTACAACATTTAATGATATTGTAGCAGTAGTTGTTTATTATGGTTTAACGGCAATTTTGTTTTTAATATTTAGATAAGAGCACAATAGTGCTTTTTTTTCTTGACAAATGATTTAGATATTGTATAATATAGTTAGTTAGTTAATACTAACTTCTGGAATAAGGCGATAAAATGAAAACAAAATTACAACTTATAATCTCTGGAACTGGACAATCCATATACTCTCTTTATAACTAATTATGACAAAAAAAATAATATATGGTTGTATTTTGTTTTTTATTACTTTTTTAATTTATTGTATTATTTCATTATTCTAGATTGTTTCATAATTTTCCTAAGAAAGCGAAGTTTATCTTCGTTTTTTCTTTTACATTTTTTTAACTTATGTTATAATGATTCTATGGAGATTTGAATATTCATGAGAAGTATTGATTTAGAAAAAGATAGTGAAAGAAGCATTGTTTTAAGACTTGCTCTTCCTGCAATGCTTGGACAATTAATAAATGTATTATATAGTATAATTGATAGAATGTATATTGGTAATATTAAGGATATTGGTAAATTAGGACTAGGGGCAATAGGGATTTGTGCACCTATAACGACATTAATCATTTCTATTAGTTATTTAGTTGGAACAGGTGCTGCTCCATTAATGATGATGAATTTAGGGGCTAAAAATAAAAAAAAGGCTAATGTAATATTTAGTAATGCCGTTATATTATTAATTTTTTTTAGTATTATAATTTCTTTAATTATGCTTATATTTTTGGAGCCTT
>CALCWU010000118.1 GCA_937905855.1 uncultured Mollicutes bacterium | reverse complement strand
TTTTTATGTGAGGCTTCGCCTAACATAATAAAAGGAGCATTAGTTTTTAATCTAATGTTCCTTCTATATTTTTATAATTCCCTACCACATTTTTTACAATATTTTGCATCTGAATCATTTAGTTCATCACAATGAGGGCATTTCTTTACTAATGGCTTACCACAGTTTGAACAAAATCTAGCATTAATATCATTTTCACTATGACAATTAGGACAAATGATTTTTTTATCACTTGCAGCCTTAATTGTTTTAACAACCTCATCTCTTGTGCCATCAAGCATATAATTAGTAACATCTTTTGTAACTGGTGCTGTTTGAGAAACTGCAAGTTCAGAAATTTTACGCATATAGCTAAAAAGTAATAGCGCTAATCCTACAGCAAACAAAGGTGTACCTATAAAATTCAAAAAGAATAAATCCGTATTACCCATAAAAAAATTAGCCGTACCAACAATTAAACATGCAAGACCAATAATAGCTAATACAAAGCCAACAATTCTAATTTTCTTAATTGTCTTTTCATTTGTTTTTAAATATTTTTCGTTCATTAAAACCAGCTCCTTACACAATAATTTTACTATAAAAATAATAAAACTACAATAGAAAAAAAGACGCGGCTACAAGCTACGTCATTAATTCAATTGAGCGTTATTATTTATAATCTTAATCTTAGCTTTTTTTCTTTTGTTATCATATAAGCTAATGTATAAATCAGGGCTTATTGAATCATCTAAAGCTAATCCTAATTCACTAAAAGGATTTTCCTTTAATTCCTCAAGCCTTAAAATATAAACATATTCTGTTCTTTTAATATCCCCATTTACATGAACAACAGCAACATCATAGATGAAATAATTTTTAGATAAATCACCAACAATGTCCTTATAATTTAACTTACCAGTTTCAATCTTTTTTCTATAAACATGCTTAGTGTTACCAATTTCTGTAACTAAAACAAATTCTTCATTTAAAGAAAGCATTGTCATTATTAATAAAACAATTAATAAAACAGCAATCGTATAGGGAGCAATAAAAGAAATAATAACTAGTATTTTCTTATTTAGATATAAGGCTAAACAAACACTACCAATTATAAGCATTAAAGCTGTTAATATTGCATAGGTTATTTTTCGACCATTAGCGGTTTTAATTGAAGACTCCTTTTGTTTGAAATTGTGCTTAAATTTCATCTTTCTTAAGGAAATGCTACCATTAAAGATCCATAAAATACCAAGTACATAAGCTAAAATTATTTGCCATCCTTGATACTTCAAATAGGTTAAAATACCTGCAGAAATAATTGTAGAGATATCTGATAACAGCATCAATGCTGTTACAATGCTTATCGCGATAAAGCAATTTTTTCTTGTAGTATCTCTTACAAAAATTCTAATTGCTAGGATATATAAAAATATACAATAAATTATCGACATTCCTAATCCTCCATAATCTTCTTAACATCAAGTGATGAATAAACCTTAATATTATTATCCACTAATAATCTAGTTGTAATACCACTACCACTTATTTTTTTACCACTAAAGCTTCCATCATAAATATTATTAACACCACATGATGGACTTGATTCCTTCAAAATAGCCTTCGTTACGCCATTTTCTAATGCTATAGCTAAAGTCTTTTTTGCCCCTAAATTAAAGGCATCACTAACATCTTCACCTAAATTATTATAGACTCTATTGCCTTTTATCTCACTTGGATTTCTAGGAATTGATAGTCCACCAAGAACCTCAGGACATACTAAGATAAGCTCATATTTTTCTTTAAGGATAGGAAATTCCTTAAGCAAATTACTTCCACCATTATATTTACAGCAGCTACCACATAAGCAGCTGCTGATTAATAATTTTTCTTTCATTATTCAAACATATCATGTAAAACCATAGTTTGCATACGGTCTGGTCCAACAGAAATCATTGCAATCTTAGTTTTAGTTAGCTCTTCTATTTTCTTTAAATAGTTTTTAGCATTTTGTGGTAATTCATCATAGGAATGAACATTAGTAATATCTTCCTTCCAGCCATCAAGCTCAATATAAATTGGCTTGCATCTAGCATATTCATCTAAACTTGCAGGAATATAATTAATTTCTTTTCCATCTAACTCATAAGCACGACAAATCTTAACCTTATCTAAGCCAGATAAAACATCAAATAGCATAATGGCTAAATAATTAATTCCAGAAACTCTTCTAGTATGATTTAAAACAACACTATCAAACCAACCTACACGACGAGGACGCTTAGTAACTGTTCCATATTCATGACCACGCTCTCTAATATAACTTCCAAGCTCATCATGAATTTCTGTTGGGAATGGACCTTCACCAACACGAGTATTATAAGCCTTAGCAACACCCAAAACCTTATTAATATATGATGGAGCAATTCCACAATTTAGAGGAACTGATGAAGCTGTAGGTGATGATGATGTAACATATGGATATGTTCCATGATCAAGGCATAGCATACATCCTTGAGCTCCCTCAAATAGAATTTTTGAATTCTTTTCTATTTCTTCCTCAAGTAAAATAGATGTATCACAAACATAAGGCTTAATCTTTTTAGCATATTCTTTATATTCATTAAAAATATCCATTAAATTTAGAGGAGCAATTCCTAAAGATTCAAGCTCTCTATTCTTAATAGGTAAGGTATTTTCAAGGCATTTTTTAAATGAATCCTCATTAATAAAATCGGCAACTCTTATACCAATTCTATTAGCCTTATCAGCATAGCAAGGACCAATTCCTTTTTTAGTTGTACCAATCTTATTATCCTTCTTTAAGCTTTCATATGCACCATCAAGTAAAATATGATAAGGCATAATAATATGAGCTCGATTAGAAATAAAAATTTGATATTTGGTAATTCCTCTTTCCTCAAGTCCCTTTAATTCTTCAAGCATAGCCTTAGGATTAATAACCATTCCATTAGCCATAACATTTTTAATATTAGGGTTAAAAATTCCTGATGGAATACTTTGAAGGGCAAATTTTTTACCACCAAAGCTAATTGTATGACCAGCGTTATTTCCACCCTGACTACGAACAACTACATCAGCACTACAAGCAAGGAAATCTGTTATTTTTCCTTTACCTTCATCGCCCCATTGACTACCAACAACTACAACATTATTCATTTTCTTTATTTCTCCTAATCATATTTCTTGCAACATAAACACCATTGGCACCTGCTTGAGCAAGTCCTCTAGTAATACCAGCACCATCACCAGCAACATATAAACCCTTTACTTTAGTTTCAAAGGTATTATCAGTAACTGGTCTTGCTGAATAGAATTTAGCTTCAACACCATAGAACAACGTATGCTCATTAGCAATACCTGGTGTTACATGATCTAAGGCTTCAATCATTTCGATAATTGATTTCATTGTATTATATGGTAATACAAGTCCTAAATCACCAGGAACAGCTTCCTTTAATGAAGGAGTAACAAATCCTTCATCAAGTCTTTTTTGAGTAGTTCTTCTACCCTTACAAATATCACCATATCTTTGAACAATAATTGATCCACAGCTTAGTTGATTAGCTAAGCGTGAAACCTCATGAGCATACTCATTTGGTTTATTAAATGGCTCAGAAAATTTATGTGAAACAAGTAAAGCAAAATTTGTATTCTTAGTACCAAGCTTAGGATCCTGATATGAATGGCCATTAGCCAAAATTGTTCCACTATGATTTTCAACTACAACATGTCCACTAGGGTTTGAACAGAAGGTTCTAACCTCAGTTCCAACGCTTGTACGATAAATAAATTTACCTTCATATAAATTTTTATTTATCTCTTCCATTATAACATCATTAGTTTCAACACGAACACCAATATCAACCTGATTATGAGTTAAGCCAATTCCATGCTTCTCACAAATATCTTGAAGCCATGTTGAACCATCACGACCAACAGCAAGTAAAACATCATGAGCCTCATAAAGCTCACCATTTATAACTACGCCCTTAACCTTACCATTTTCAACTACAACATCAGTAACCTCGGTTAAATAACGCATTTCAATCCATTTATTTAAATCCTCATACATTGCCTTTAAAATTTCAAGATTTCTTTCTGTACCAAGATGACGTACTCTAGCTCTAAGTAGTTTTAAGCCTACAGCATAGCCTCTACGTTCAATATCTCTTACAGCATCTGTATTAGGATTAGTAATAGTAGTTGGCGCACCATATTTTAAATTAATGCTATCAACATAATTAATTAAATCCTCAACCTCTGCATCAGATAAATAATCCGTCATCCAACCACCAAATTCAGATGTAATATTAAATTTTCCATCGGAATAAGCACCAGCTCCACCAAAGCCATTAGTAATAGAGCAAGCAGGATGGCAACCGCTATGTCCTTCCTTATTTATAGGGCATTTACTTATTTTATGCTCTAAAACTGGACATTTACGATTATAAATGTTTTGTCCCTTATCAACTAACAAAATTTTTTGATTAGGGTTTAAATTGTGCAATTCATAGGCACAAAATATACCAGCAGGTCCAGCTCCTACTATAATAACATCATATGTCACAAAACCACATCCTTCAACACATTACATATTATACATTAAATGGACCTATTTTTCCACTAAAAAAATAAAAAGTCACTTATTAATTAAATCAAGTGACCTTTATAGCAAATGCTCTTATTAATAATTTAATAATCTTGAATAAACAAAGCAAAAGCTAATATCTCATCATATGTACCTTTTAATGAATATTATCAATGATTATCTGCATATTTTTTCGCGTTTTTTATTCAGAAATAGATTTGCCATATGCAATCTTAAATAATTTTCATTTATAACAAATTCACTCCATACAACATTTTTTAATATTTAATAAATGTAAAAGCATAGTAATATCAACGCTTTTAAGCTATTCACATTATTTGAAGTGTTGAAATGTTTAATTGGCAAGAAAACTATAAAAACTTTATTATTTTACTGATTTAATACTATCTAATATTTTTTCAGATGTATATGCTTTTAAAGTATCATATCTCATTTTTGCTATTGAATCAATCAAATCAGCTGGAACACTTATAACTACCTCTGGTTGTTTTGTAGGATCAATTTTAAATTTTGTTTCAAAATCATATATAGCTTTATTATTCCTATCATATAGCATACCTTTAAGTTCAATTTCCTCAACTGTATAATCGCTTTTAAATTTAAAGAAAACTCCTTGCTTAGAATCTTGAATAACATTTCCAAAATACATTGTTTCATAACTAATATTTTGTTCTGGAATCAAATGTAATTTTTTATTGCAAGATGAAATAAATATTAAACAAAATCCCAAAAGCAAGCAGCACATAATCCTTCTAATACTCTTCATATTCTTTTAACCTCTTTCCAATCATATTTTAACATTTTTATATACATTTTTTCAATACTCATTAACACATTTTTTGCTTTTTTATGTGCTAAATACTATATCTGGTGGCTTTTCCTATTCCAAACACCTTAATGTATCCTTTAGCTTGAAGTGATTTAATCAATTTTAAAACCTTATCCTTTGAAAAACCAGTTACTACAGCTAAATCATTACTTGACGCTTGCATACCATTTTTTAAATAATCAATAATTTTAGCTTCATCAACGGTAACATTCGGCTTAATATTTAAAGATGGTAATATTATTGTTAAACTATTATCATATATTTTAAATTCTGGCTTAAATGTAGAATTTTGATATAATTGTTTTATTCTAAGAATTCCCGTACCGAACATTTCGATATACTTTAACCTAAAAAATACATTAGCAATTATTGGATTTCTAAGTTTTGAAACCTGACCATCCAAATATTCTTCCTTACTTATACTATGAAGTAATCCACCTGGAGATGTTATCTCAATTTTATCACTGAACATTGAAATTCTAATGTTAGGTGTATCGTCCCATGTTCTATGAACTAATGCATTGGCAAGAGCCTCTCTAAATGCATTTTCAGGAACAATATTTTCTATTCTTCTATTTGGACCATCAATTATTTCATATTGATAATATTTTTTATACATATCATAGGCTTCATCATACATTTTAAATATAGATGCATTACATATTGTTTTTCTATCCATCATTATATTAATACTATCCCCAAATCTAACAATATCAACTCCAGCCAAGCTATTATTATCAGAAATTATTAATGCAGCATTATTATATTTACCATTATCATTTATTAATCCAAATGTTTTTAATATATCATCATTTAAAGAAATTCCAATTATTCCTTTTAGCTTTTCTTTAAAAGTTTCAAAATTTAAAATGCCATCATAATCTAGTTGTTCATATGATAAATTTTTTCCTTCTAAAATAGCTCTATGTAATTCTAATAAATCCATCTCAACGGTCGAAGAGTCGTTTCTTTTATAAGCCTTTGATTTATACATATATGGCTTATATAAGCCTTCATAGACAATAAGATCAATTGTATTATTTTTATAATTACATTCAAACCTAAAATTAGGTCGTGGTGAAACAGAATCGTTAATTTTATTTTCTAAATCTAGACAAATACCATTTAAATCACCATTTAATCCACAAACAGTTCCATCATCATTATATCCAAATCTTATTATTCCGGTTCCAATATTTGAAAATGCGCTTACCGTTTTTAAAAAAGTGTTTGTTATTTCAGATTTAAATTCTAAAAATCTATCTTCCTTCATACGTTCATCACCTACTTATAATATACCATATATGCGACGCATTTGCAACGTATTTTTTTTCGTTGTGTTTGTGCTTTTTTATACTCTCAAAATATTTAGAAATGTTATTTTATGTTAGTAATTTAATCGTTTAGCAATGACTTTTTAACACATTTGTGCTATTTTGTTGTACACATTTGTGATTGATAATGAATAACACATCAAAAATATTAATTATTTCAAATTATTGTTATACCAATCTAGTGCTCTAAAATTATTTTTGATTAGCCTAAAAAAACGGATTAAAAGCGGATTGTTTCACTTCATTTAGGAAATGAATTTATTTTATTTGAGTTATAATATTAGCTATTAGTTTATTCCATACTACATTTTTTAAAAACAAAAAATCCGAAAAGTATGACAATAGCGCCATTTTCCCGGATTTTAATTATTTCTATCTGTCGAACTATTTAATTAGCTTATATGAAAGTAATACTGCATCACTTTCAAAACGCTTGACATCATTTAGCTTCAATTGGATAACCTCACTATCATCACTAAGGCCATCAAACATTGTTGGATATGATGCTCTTGCATCAATACCTGCACCAATTAATAAAACTATTTCATCTAATAAATTAGCTTGCAAGAATCCAGTATTAATTTTAGCGCCACCAACAACACCTAATCTTTTAATATTAAATGAATCATATAATATACTTGTCGCAAGAGCTAAATCAATCTTATTATCTCCTGCAACAATATAGGAAATATTTTTACTATCAAGGTAAGCTAAATAATCAGTAGTTACCATTTTGCTTGTAATGATAATATGAGGCTTTGAATAATTATTATCGTCATCCCATAAAAGTGTGCCATGAGTATCACAAATTATATCATAGCCAGCAGCATCATTATGCTTAACAAATAAATTTGTGCTTGGATGCTCACTAGTCTTTGGTACAAATTTTCCAGCTAAGGCCATTTCTAGCTCAGCTGTTACTCTACCACTTTGGGTTGATTTAATATCTAATTCATCTAGTGTCTTATAATAATCCTCAACACCTCTTAAGTTTTCCGTCATTTTGCAATCGATTCTTCCATCAATTGATGTCATCATATAACAAATAATATATGGCTTATTCATAAATTCCTCCTACATTTGCTTAGCATAGCATGGGAATACATTAGCATCACCATAGCTATCTATTTTATTAATATCACATAATAGCTTCATATCACTATCACTAATTTCAAAATCAACATCGCTATTTTCCTTCATGTGCTCATAATTAGCAGTTTTAGGAAGAGATATAAGACCAAGCTGCAATGTATATCTAATACATAGCTTAGCAATTGATACATTATATTTCAAAGCCATTTCCTTTACTACCTTATTATTTAATAAGGCTCCATGAGCTATAGGCGAATAGGCTTCAACAACAATATCATGCTTCTTACAATAATCAATAAGTTCAAAATTAGTATTACCAATATGAGTTAAAATTTGATTGACCATTGGCTTAACATCAGAATTATTAATAATATTTAAAAGATCAACAATTTCAAAATTTGAAACACCAATTGCTCTAATTTTTCCAGCCTTATAATATTCAGATAAAGCACGCCATGCTTCTAAATTACCCTTTTCATAATGATTACCATCTCTAAAATTAGCCCAAGGCTGTGGTGAATGAATAATCATCAAATCAATGTAAGAAACTCCAAGCTTCCTTAAAGAATCCTCAATTTCTACCTTGGCAGCCTCATAACTTTTTACCTCAGCATGTAATTTTGTTTGAATAAAAATATCCTCTCTTTTAATACCACTTTCCTTGATTCCAAGACCAACCTCATATTCATTACCATAAGCCTCAGCCGTATCAATATGACGATATCCTAAGGAAATAGCATTTTTCACTGCATTTTTAGCATCATCACCAGTTATAAACCAGGTACCAAGACCAAGCTGTGGTACTAAAACACCATTAGATAATTTAATTTTATTATTATACATAATTTATCTCCTTACCATTATTTGACCTAAAGTCTACTTTATGCTATAATTATAGCACCTAAAGTTTACTTGAGGTCAATACCTATAAGAAAAAAAGGATGAAAAAATATGTATACAATTGGACAAATAGCTAAAATGATGAATTTATCAGTACCAACACTTCGTTATTATGATGATGAAGGTATTCTAATAAATATTAAAAGAGATAATGCTGGAAATAGAATATTTGATGATAGCGATGTTGAAGCCCTAAAAATTATTAATTGTTTAAAGCAAAGCGGTTTAAAAATAAAAGAAATAAAAGAATTTATGGATTTATGTAGACAAGGTAACAGCTCACTAAAAAAAAGATATGAATTCTTTTTAAGCCAGGAACAAAAGGTTTTAGAGGAAATTCAAAACCTTGAAAGATGTCTAGCCTTAATTAAATATAAGGAATGGTATTATCAAACTGCACTTCTTCATAATGATGAAGGCTATGTAAAAAATCTCGATAAGAATAATTTACCTAAAGAAATACAGGAATACCTTAACAAAAGCAAAATAAAGGAAAAGAACAATTAAATCTTTTCCTTTTTATATTAGAAATCAAAGCCTAGTCCGGTCTTTAATGCAATTGATTCATCACAAAAATTAATAAGTAAATCATATATTTTTGATGATATCTCATTTTTATTATTTTTAAGATAATCTTCAAGTATTTTGCAATCATTGTATTCCAAATAATAATAATCTCCATCACCAAGTAGAAAGCCATATCTAGTATATAAATCCAAGCATATATTTTCAATATTCCACTTAACAAACTCTTCACTAGAAATAACTAAAAATTTAGCGTTTAAATTATTACACGAAGTAACATCATATAGATCACCATATTTAGGAATTCCAGCTAATGTTAGAGGCAAAATAATTTTGTAATCCTTACCATTCATAATCAGTATCTATTCCAATTTGCCATTTTAAATCAAATTGAATATTAATATTAGAAAAATATTGGCCTAAATTCATCTTTAATTGATTAAAATATTTATCTAAAATATCAGTATAGCTTCTTTGCTTTATTTCATCATAAAGAGAGATAATTGTACTACTACGATGCTCTAAATCATTTGGTGCTTCCATATAGGCCGTAGCATCACCATCAAAAACAAGAATATTACCTGCAGCCATAGTTTTAGTAATATTTAGCCTGAAATTTTCATATTTTCCATGATAATGAAGCTTATAAACACCACTATCCTTAGCTCCAAAATATTCATAATAGCCTTGATAGCCAATATAGCATTTAGTAAAATAAATAATGTATTGGTAAATATTTTCTAATGATGGATCAGCTTTAACAGCATCTAATAGTTTTTCCATTTCTATATCGGCATCACTAAATTCCAAAGCAAATAAAGGATTAAGCATTAAGACAACTTCTTCTCTTGATTTATTATTATTTTCTTCAATAATAGCTATAGCTTTAATTAAATCACTTGAGGAAATAACTAATCTATCATTAAAATTAATTAACCCATTATTTTCATAATTTATATAAATTTCTTTATTTTCATTTAATGAATCTAAAGCTATAATAGCCGCAATTTCATAATTATGAGAAACAAAAGGCTTTTCTTTAACAATCGTATAAAAAATATTAGCCGCATTTAATGATGCTGTAATAACTACATTAGGTAAATAATAGCTATCATATATTAACAAATCTAAATCAATATCATCCTTAAGTACTCCAAAGCTTTGATCAAGCTTATATTTTTTTTGAATTTCACTAAGCATATTTAGATAATAGCTTGCATATTTATAGTCAAATACATGAATACATTTTGAATAAAAATTATCATTATTTACCTTTTTTAAGGTTTTAAAATAATCAGAATAATTATTTAAATAATATAAATTATTCTTTTTTATAGCACTATAATTATTAATTGCATCATATAAATAATTCCATACATATTTAGGCTCTATTTGTTCAACAACTTCTTTTTTAATGGAATTATCATTAGCTATCATTAAAAGAATATTTATGTCATAATATAATTCCTTATTATAAATAATTTTATCATCATAGCCCTTTAGCTCATTTATCAGCTCATCACAATTAGGAATTATCTTAATTAAATCATTGTGACTAATATATAAATTATCCCCTTTTTGTAATAAGCTATAAGGATTATTATTAATTTTTATCATATTATCACCATTTCTCTATTTGCAACGCAAAATAACAAAACAATATTATATTATTTAGTTATATTTTTTGTCTTCAACATAACCCAACAAATATAAAAATACTGGTGCAGAAACTTTATATATTTGCTTTCCACCATTATAATCTCTTATACCAAAATCATTAATATTCTTTGTAATGACCAAATTGGGAATATTATTATATTTTTCTACTATCAAGTCTGATTCCGTTATTTTAGAATTTCCTCTATATTTAACCTCAATCATAATAGGTGGCAAATTAGAATTATATTTAACAACTATATCTATTTCTTTATTCCTATCTTCCCCTCTAAAATAACCAACCTGACAATAATCATTATAACTAAAAGCATTTATATGCTTGTAAACAGCTGTTTCTGCAATTATTCCTAGTTCAGTTGGATTATCAGTAATATCATCCTTCATCAACACAGCATTTCTTATTGCTGCATCAGATATATATATTTTATCCTGCGATTTCAAAATTTGTTTTGAGCTTATATTAATCAGTTTACTAATATATATTAAATTTGCACTTTGTAGATATGATATGTACTTTTCCAATGTAACTCTATTAACCTGTAGTTCTTTACAAATTGCTTGTAAATTAATAATATTAGATGAATTATAGCATAAATATAAGAATACCTTTTCTAAATCATTAATGTTCCTTATATTATAAATAGCTGGCAAATCTCTTTTAATTGCTTTATCAACAATATCTTCACGTAAGATTCGTTGAGCATACAAATCATCATGTGATAATGCTAATTCTGGGAAGCCACCAACCTGAAGATATCTAATAAAATGGGGCTGTAAAAAGGCCATTTTATTCATTATATCATTTTGCTCTTGAATACTTAATAAATATAGTTGTGTAGGCTTTATGTTTTCAGGTAAATCAATTGCTTCAATTTCTAACAACTTACAATATTCAAAAAAAGATAAAGTTGGCACTTGAACAGTAACCCATCGTCCCAAACCACTTTCTTTTATTTTATCTTCTAACATAGGACTTGCCGAACCAGTAGCCATAATACTAATATAAGGATTAGTATCATACAATATTTTTAACCAACTATTCCAGTTTTCCGAATATTGAATTTCATCAAAAAAGCAATATATCTTATCTTCTGATGAAATGTTTCTTTTATAAACATCCATGGA
>CALCWU010000117.1 GCA_937905855.1 uncultured Mollicutes bacterium | reverse complement strand
GATAAGGGCTATTCAATAGCTAAACATAATGATGAAATTGTAAGAAGTGTTAAGCAAGTAAAAGAAAATGACTTAATAGATATTACTCTAAATGATGGTAGTATTAGAGCTAAGGTAATGGAGGTTAATGATGGAAAATCAAGATAAAAGCTTCGAAGAATATTTATCAATGCTTAATGAGGTAGTTAAAAACCTTGAAAATCGTGATATTTCTTTAGAGGATGCAGTTAAAAATTATACTAAGGGTGTTGAGCTTTCTAAAATATGCTATGATATTTTAGATAAAAACGAAAAGCTTGTTGTTGAACAAATGACTAAAAATGGATTAGAACCATTTAAACAAGAATAAGAGGATAACATGATAAAAATTGAGGATATTAAGGATCCTTCTTTTATCAAAAATCTAAATAATAAAGAGCTTAAGCAATTAGCTAAGGATATTAGAACTTTTTTAATTGAAAATATTAGTAAAACTGGCGGTCATTTATCTTCAAATTTGGGAATTGTGGAATTGACGATTGCAATGTTTTATGTTTTTGATCCTGAAAATGATAAATTTATTTATGATGTAGGTCATCAAAGCTATGTCCATAAAATTTTAACAGGAAGAGCTAAGGATTTTAAAACATTAAGACAATTTAATGGTCTATCAGGCTATATAAACAAAGATGAATCTAAATATGATATTTGGGAATCAGGTCATAGCTCTACATCGATTTCTGCAGCAGCAGGAATGATTGTTGCAAATAAAGAAAATGCTAATCCGTCTAGAGCAGTTGTTGTTATAGGAGATAGTTCAATATCAAACGGTATTGCTTTTGAAGGTCTTAATTTTTTAGGTAGCTTAAAGGAAGAAAATCCAATAATAATTATTAATGATAATAAAATGGGTATTTCTAAGTCTGTAGGAGCGATGACAAGAGTTTTTAGTCGTATGCGTGGTACTAAGGCTTGGCGTAGATTTAAAAGAATATGTAACATTATCTTTCCTAAATTCATAACAAATTGGTTTCATCAAATCAAAAGAGGATTAAAGGGCTATTTACAAAGTGATAATATATTTGAGGATATGGGCTTTGATTATTATGGACCAATTGATGGTAATGATATTAAATCTGTAATTCGTAACTTTGAAAGAGTTAAGCAAAGTAGGGAGCCAGTTGTTATTCATTTAATTACAAAAAAAGGCTGTGGCTATCCTTATGCTGAGGATGATGATATTGGTAATTTCCATGGTGTAGGACCATTTTGTGTTGAAAATGGTAAGCCTTTAGCTAAAAATGATGATGGTCTTACTAGCTATTCCCAAATTGTTGCTAACAAAATTTTAGATTCAAGAAAAAAAGAAGATTTCTTTGTAATTACTCCAGCAATGAAGCAGGGGGCTTGCTTGGATTTATTTGCTAGCCTTTATCCTAAAAGCTTTTATGATGTAGGAATTTCTGAGGAGCATGCAGCTGTTATGGCTGCAGGAATTGCTTTATCAAATAAAAAGGTTGTTTTATTAATGTATTCAACGTTTGCTCAAAGAGCCTACGATCAATTTTTAAATGATATTGCAAGAAGAGGCCTTAGTGTAATAATTGGTATTGATAGAGCTGGCGTTGTTGGTGAGGATGGGGCAACTCATCAAGGAATTTATGATGTGGCAATGTTTAATTCAATGCCTAATTTTACAATTTGTATGGGAAGAAATGGTAAGGAATGTATGGGACTTTTTTCATATGCTTTAAAGCATAATGGTCCTATTGTTGTTCGTTATCCTAAAGGTAGAAGCAAATATAATACTCTTGATTTGAATTATGAAATAACAAACCCAACCTGGGATATATTAAGAAAAGGTAATAAAGCTATTGTTATATCTTATGGTACTATTTTAAATAGAATTGAAAAGACTATTGAAGAAAATAATTTGGATGTATGCCTTATTAATGCTAGATTTATTAGACCTATTGATGAAAAAATGCTACTTGAGCTTTTTAAAATGAATAAAAATATTTTGATAATTGAGGAATGTGTCAATGTTGGTACGCTTTTGGCTAATATTTTAGATTTTGCTAGCAAAGAGAGCTTTAATAAAAAAATAAAGGGCTATGGTATATCAAAAGATACAATTATACCTCATGGAAATATTGATGTTGTTTTAGATAATTATGGCTTTTCCAAGGCAGATATCTTAAAGGAAATAGTTGATATATATGAGAATTGATGTTTATTTATGTGAGCATGGATATTTTAAGACAAGAAGTAAGGCAACGCTGGCAATTAAAGCCAAAGCAGTTTATGTTAATGATAAGTTAGTAACTAAGGCAGGATTACTAGTTAATGATGGTGATAAAATAACAATAGTTAAAGAAACAAATCGTTATGTTTCAAGAGGTGGATATAAGCTAGAGGCCGCAATAGAAGCCTTTAAATTAGATTTTACTAATAAGATTGTTTTAGATATAGGTGCTTCAACAGGTGGCTTTACGGATTGTGCTTTAAAGTATGGTGCCTCATTTGTATATAGTGTAGATGTTGGTAGCGACCAGCTTGATGAAGCCCTAAAAAATAATCCGAAAGTAAAAAATATGGAAAAAACTAATATTTTGGCTACTAATATTACAGACAAAATTGATTTTATTGTTATGGATGTTTCCTTTGTCCAAATTAAAAATATGATTCCCGCTTTGCTAAAATATGCGACAACTAACAATCAAATGGTTATATTGATAAAGCCCCAATTTGAGGTTGGAAAAATATATTTAAAAAATGGAATTGTTAAGGATTCTAAATTACATTTGCAGGTTTTAGAAAATGTCGATAAAGTTCTTAGACAAAATGGTATTTATATTCATAAATGTATTCCTTCACCAATTCTTGGCGGAAGTGGTAATAAGGAATTTTTAGCTTACTGTAGCTTAAATACCTCACTATGCCTAAATTTCAAGGAATTAATATGATTTTTCGAAAAAATGGACAATTTTTGGTGATTGTCCTTTTTTTCTTGTTAAGATTAAAAAGATGTGATATGATTTTAATAGCTACTTTGGAGGTGTGAAATGTTAAAAAGATTATCTGTTGCAAATTTTGCAATTATTGAAGATTTGACAATAAATTTCAATGATAAAATGAGTGTTTTAACAGGAGAAACAGGTGCTGGAAAATCTTTAATCATTGACACTATTTTATTATTACTTGGCGGAAGAGCTGATACGGATATGATTCGTTTTGGCGAGCCTATGGCACAAATTGAAGGTGAGTTTATAGTTAACAATCCTAAATTAAAGGAATGTATAATTAATTTAGGCTATAAAATTGATGATACCTTAATTATAAAAAGAGAGTTAAAGCAAAGTGGCAAGAATATGATTTATATTAATAAGGAGCCAGCTACCCTACAAATCTTAAAAAATATTGCGACTCTACTTGCCGATATTCATGTTCAAAATGATACCTTTAGACTTTTTAGTGAGGAAAATTATTTAGATTTTATTGATCCCAAGGATGATGAGGAATTTAATAATTTATT
>CALCWU010000116.1 GCA_937905855.1 uncultured Mollicutes bacterium | reverse complement strand
GGAATATTTAGATACATTATATGTTGTTGAATTATTTAAAAATCTTGAAGTTGGTGTATCATCAACTGGAACTCTAAGCTTAAAGGCTATGAAATATAATGTTGTATTACCATATAGTATGTTATTTAGGTTAGATTTGATTGAATTATTAAAAGGTCAAAATTTATTTGATGGCTTGGAACTTGAACTTACAATAACATCAATGAATTATGATCCAATAATTTTAACTATATCTAAGGGCTATTTATATTTAGATTCAATGTCAACAAAATTTAAGTATGAACTACCAAAATATAATATTAATGATTTATTAAATAAAGAAAATTCTAGTGAAAATGATAAAGTAGATGTTTCAAAGATTATTTCCGATGTATGTTCTTATATTTCTAATATTATTTTTGTTAGCAGTTCAAATAAGCTTACAGTAACTTTAAATGATGAGCTTTTGGCCGTTATAAATAATAAGCTTGCTGAGGCGATTTCTATTGAAATGAAATTAGAAAATGCAACGTTTGTTGTTAGTCTTGGTTCTTCAAAGGCTGACTTTGATATTAGTGCATCTATTAATGTTATGAATATTGGTATAGCAGCAAGCTTATCAACTCAAACTAAAGCTTCTACATATAATACCGTATTAACTGAAGCTTCAAAGAATGATTTCATTTTAACTACTGATTTTAGTGAGCATCCATTTGTAATAAGAGTAAAAGATATTATTAAGATGGCTAAGGGCTTTAGTAGTTTGGATTATGCTAATAATGGTCAAAACTTCAATATTAATATACCACTAGATGTTGATAGTGGCTTAGTTGATACAGTTAATGTAAATGGTAATTTAGGATTATATTTAGATATTAAAAATATTTTAAATGGTGGAGATATTTTTGAATCATTTAAGATGGCTGCTAAAATAAATATTAAAGCTAAAATGCCTTGGTATTTAGCTGGCGCTAAGGTAAATATTAATATTGAAATATTTGCAATTGGTGATGGCTTCTTATATGTCATTGTTGATGGCGATGCTGTTGGTATTGGCTTTGATATCACTGAAAAATTAATTGATTTAAAGGGCGAATTGACAGAAGCTACAGGTGCTACTAGTGAAGAATTAACAGAAATATTCTTAAATGATTTATTAAATCAAACTATCAATGGCTTTACAACATCATCTACTGATAAGACATGTAATCTAACATTGTCACCAACAGCAGTTAAGGTAGTAAATAAATTATGGCGTAGCTTAGTTGATATGGTTAATGAACAAATTGCAAGTGTCAACAATTCAACTTTAACTTCATTAATTAATGGTATAAAGAATTTTAATATGGATATAACTGGCTTTAGTCTTGATTATAATGCAAATGATGATGATACATTTAAATCACTTGTTATCACATTGTCAGGATATAGACATAATACCTATGATAAGACAGCCCTAGTAATAACTCTAACTCATAGTGGTGAACTTGGTTCCAACTACTTTGATAGTTATGTTGAAAAATCAAATAGTTCAAATTATAAAACTGCTCGTGAAGAAATTGTTGCAATAAAGGAAGAGGTTAAAAAGCTTGGTGAATTTAGATACACTGAAGAATACTATAATCAAGCTAAAAACGTCTTAAATCAAATGAATAACATGAGTGAGCTTGCAAAGAATTCTTATAAAAATCAAAGTGTTGCTGAAGGTATTGCTTATTATGATGAATTGACATCTAGTAAAAATTACTTATATGAAGTTATTAATACTTATAAAGAAAATGATTTAGCTACAATTTTAACTTCATATCAGGAGCAAACAATTAATGGCTACAAGGCTTATGATTATTTTGTAAAGAATCAGGGTGTTATTTCTGAAGAAGACCTAGCTACTTTCTTATATGTTTATAATGAGGTTGCCAAGGCCGAATTAAGTGATTATGCTCAAAAGGTAAATGAATTTGAAAAGAAAAATGTTGATTTCACAGATGAGGATGAGCTTATTTCTTATCGTAATGAATTGAATACTTTATATAATGAATTTTTAGATTTAAGGGTTACATATCAAACAGCATTTATGCAATTTTATAGTGATGAATATAATAAACTAATGAATCTAGTTCAAAGCTATAATGATGTAATTGTTTCTCACATTAACAGTCAAATTTATGATTATGTATCAGAAGGTTATGATTTAACAAATGCTATGTCTATGTATAATGAGCTAAACTTTAACAATAGAGTAAAGTATGCGCTTGACTCTTGTGATGAAATAGTTTGGAGCGTACTTGATTCATATGTTTATTCAAATTATCTATATGCGTTTGATGCAAGTGTGGGTGCTGTTACTATGAATCAAGCTGCAAGCGATTATGTTTATGAAATTGTAAGACTTCAAAATGAATATAATAAGTTTAGTGATGAGTTTAAAGCTATGAGTAAGGCTGATATGCAAGCTCTTAGTGATATGTTTGAACCATCTAAGGTAAAATATAAGGAAGAGGTTGTTGAATTACTTAATAAGTTTAATTTAACATATACTGTTGCTGATTCAGGATATTTTAAGGATGATAATCTTCATTATTATGATTATGAAGCAATTACCTTTGATTCATCAATGAAGGATACAGCAGCAAGAATTATTGAATTATATAATTTAGGTAATATGGCAG
>CALCWU010000115.1 GCA_937905855.1 uncultured Mollicutes bacterium | reverse complement strand
ACTTTTAAGTGAGGTCAAGGAATTATTTAAGAAAGTTACAACTAAGTATTTTGTAACTAAATATGTTAATTGGAGCGATCTAAAGACAAATTTACGAAATGAAATTGGCCATTATCTTTATAAGGCAACTAAGAGAAATCCTATTGTGATACCAGTATTGATTGCAACTGATTTAATTAATTAATTATAAAAGTAATACTATTTTCTTGATAGTACTATTTTTTTGCATATTTTTCACGATATTGATTGTATTATTAAAAATATTAGGTGGTGAATTTATGCCGAAAAATAAGAATAAGGTTGAAATCGAAACAAAAAAAGATTTTTATTATGTTATATTAGGGATTTTATTTGTTGTAAATAGTTTAATAGTTTTAGGTCGATTAGGAAATTTAGGAAATTTACTTAATATTTTTTTTCGTATTTTATTAGGTGATTACTACTTTACAGTTTTTATTTTCATAATTTTTTTAGGACTAAAGGCAATAATAACAAAGAAATTTATTAATTTTAGCTCAATTCGCATACTTGGAATTATTATCATATATTTGAGCTTATCAGTTTTTAGTTCATTTAGTATTTATAATGGTTTAGCTTCATCAACCAAATCATTTTATAAGGATAGCTTATTATTGTATAAAAGATATTTGCAGACCTATCAATCGAGTTTTAGTTGCGGTGGAGGATTAATAGGGGGATTGTTTTTTCAAATTTTAGTCTTATTTTTAGGAAAAATTGGTGTATATTTAATTGCTAGTGTCTTACTTGGTGTGGGTGTCTTTTTTGTAACTAATTTATCATTGATCAAATTTTTAAGGAGTGAAAAAGGTATTTTTAGATTTGTTAAATTGTTTTTATATAAAATTGCTGGATATTTTAAAAATATTGATATTCCGTTACATAAGGGAGAAAAAATCAAAATATTACCTGATATTTTAAGTGAACCACCAAAAAACTCTAATTTAACAATTCAAAGGGATATTAATTTAGATTTAGAAAAGAAATTTCTTGATTACTGCAAACAAAAAAGAATCATAATTAATTTTATTAAAAATGAAACTAGCTATTATTCGTCTAGATTTGTTTTACAAAAAATTAATAATGGAATTGAGGAAATTAAATATTTTTTTATGAACAAAGCCTTTGTTTATAGTGATGAAGCATATACCTATATAAGTTTTCAAAATAAATTTAAGGCATTATTGTCCTTAAAGGAATTGTTAAATATGGGATTAAAATATCGATTTCCTATTGGTGTAGAGATAAATAATGAAGTCATTGGGTGGAATCCATTATTGGATAATTTATTCATAATTGGCGATTATAAAAACGAAATCGATGAATTCATAAAAACTATAATTGTTTTGCTTCATATTGATCAAAAGGGAAGAACGATTATCTATTTTTTTACAGATGAAAAAATTTTTGTTGAGCTTAATGGCTTGAAGACAATTAATTATTGTAATGATTCAAACACAATAAATGATATACTTGATGAGATTATTTCTGAATATGAAAAAAGAGAAGAATTATTTAGATATTTAGATGTTGATAATTACCTAGATGTTTTAAATAATAAAAATGTTGCAGATTTTGATGAATTATTTATAATTTGCCGATTAAATTTTTCAAAGGTCAAAAGAAGTATTGCTGATAAAATTAATTTTTTAATAAAAAATGGTCAAAGATACGGAATACATATTATTTGTACAATAAATTATTTGGCAGATATTTCTTTAATAGAAAGACAAAATCAAATGACTTTGGTGTTTAAAACAACAGAAATTTTAATGTCTTTAAAGACACTTGCCAATGATTTTGCGTGTTACATAGGTAAGAATGGTGAATGCTTAGCCTTTAATAATAAAAAAATCAGTCAAATAAGTTATGGTTATGTGACTGATTATGATTATGAAAATATTTTGAAAAAATTTATTTGCTAGTCCTTATTTAATTCATCGTATCGCTCTTTTAAGGCTCTTTCATATTTACCAGTTGTTTTGGGATGAAAATATTTTTTTCCTAAAAGCTCGTCTGGCATATATTGTTGTTTTACATAGCCATTTGGGTAATCATGAGGATATAAATATTTATATTTACCACTTTTAAGCTCACGGTTTAAAATATGTGGTGGAATGCTCATAGATTCAAGAGTTTCTAAATCAGCAGTAGCTTCATTAATTGCTTCATAGGCTGAATTGCTCTTGGGAGAAAGGGCAAGCTCACATACTGCATAGGCAAAAGGGATTCTTGCTTCAGGCAAACCAACATCAAGTGCTGCATCACAAGCAGCCATAACGCGAGGTCCAACATAAGGATTGGCTAGACCAATATCTTCGTAAGCACTGATTTTTAATCTTCTAGCAATAATTGCTAAATCACCAATTTTTAATAATCTGGCTAAATAATGCATTGCTGCATCTACATCGCTACCTCTGATGGATTTAATCATTGCTGATAGAAGATCATAATAATTTAAGCCATTTTGATCTGCGGCAAAGCTTTTAGCACCAATGACTTCCTTGGCATTAGTTAAATTTATTTCGTCAAGCATTGAAACAACCTCAAGCATATTTAAGGCTGTTCTTACCTCCATTGATGATGATATGGCTATATATTCTAAAACGTCATCAGAAATTGCTTTTAGGCCTGCCTTTATTATAGCATTTTTTAATAGATTAATTAAATCATTTTTTTTAATTTCATTTAATCGATAAATGTGACATCTTGAACGAATAGCGGGATTAATAGCACTATAAGGATTTTCAGTTGTAAGTCCAACAATTGTAATTTTTCCATTTTCTAAATATGGTAAAAGATAGTCCTGAGTGTCTTTTTTCATTCGATGAATCTCATCAATGATAACCAAGCAATTTTCATAATAATTGGCACTATCAATTATTTCTTTTAGTTTAGATTTTTGATCAACAGAAGCATTGAAAAAGTAGTGATTAAGGGGAAAATAGCTACATATTACATTTGCAATTGAGGTTTTTCCAACCCCGGGTGGACCATATAAAATCATAGAACACAATTGATCCTTTTTTAACATATTGGTAATTATTCCATTTTTACCAACAAGATGCTCCTGGCCAACAATATCTTCAAATTTTTCTGGCCTTAAGCGATATGCTAATGGTTGCATAAATATCACTTCCTCATTATATTCTACCATATAATGAAAAAATCTTAAAGATTATTTTCCTAGAAGTTTTCCTATAATACTGCCTAGCGTTGCTGATAGGGTAAAGGCAATTATTTTAACAATGTTTATATTACCCTTTGCTTGAAGTAGAATAAGAATTACCATTACTAGAATACAATTAGCTGTTGATAATATGATTTTTTTCTTATTGAAAATGAATGAAGAAACAAAACCAACTAATAGAAAATAGCTTAATCCTATAAAGTAATTAGTTAAATTGGTAATAGTGATTTTATTGTTTAAAATAAATAATAAACACATTAATAAAACAATACTAATTATATCAAACAAAAAAGCAATAATTATTTTTTTCATATATATCATCCTTTTACTAATAAAGCATATGCATAAATCCAAAATAATAGAAGAAAATATTTATAGGTGAATAGTAAATTATGGAATATTTTTATTTGATATTAAGAGTGTTATGTGTTTTTTTGTTAACAATGCTAATTATAAGAATTTTGGGTAAAAGAGAAATTGGTGAATTATCGATTTTTGATTTAGTTGTTTTATTAATGATTGCTGATTTAGGAAGTATTGGTATTGATGAATCGGAAAAATTTTTATTAAGCATTTTATGCTTGCTTATTTTATTAATATTACAAAAGTGCTTTTCATATTTAACAATTAAATTTTCTAAGTTACGTAATATTTTAGAAGGTAAGCCTAGAATAATTATTTATGATGGATTAATCGATATTGTAGCAATGAGAAAGGAAAATTATACAATTGATGATTTACTAACTCAAGTTAGAGATAAGAAAATAATGGATATTTCTGAGGTAAGGCTAGCAGTTTTAGAAACTAATGGAACTCTTTCTGTTTTTAGAAAGGAAAAGTATTCAACTTCTAGATTGCCAATAGTTCTAAGTGGAAATTGTTGTGATGAAAATTTGAAGGCATTAAATTTAAATTATAATGATATTTTAATTTTTTTTAAGGCTAATAAGATAGATATTAAGAAGGTTATTTATGCATCATATGACTTAAAACAGGTTTTCTTTTATTTGAAAGATAATAATACAAAACAATTACCGTTAATGATATTAGATTGGCATAAACAAGACTAAAAAAAGATGTATCTAATTTGGTCTCAATGATGATATTTAAAGCTAATGATAAAATTAATACCAGTGTACCAGGAATAGAAAATGAATAATTTAATTTAATCCTTAAATAGATAAAATTAATAATTACCTTAAGTAGTGAAGATGAAGCAATTGCTAAGGGATATGCTAAAACATTTACATTTTTAATAAATGTTAATGCAATTAGTGTACAAATTGATATTATATTTAAAATGAGACTTTCAATTAGTAAAAACAATTCCTTTTTTTGAGCTTGAAGGATTCCAACTAAAAGTGGTGAAAAATAAATTATTATAAAAAAGTAGGATAAAAAAATTGTAATATTTTTACTTGAAGTATCTTTGTATAGAAAATGCAATAATTTATCATTATGAAATCTACATAAGTTAAAATTAAATAATGAGCAAGCAAAAATTGTAATAATAGCTAAATCAATTTTTTTATGTATATTATCAAGACAATTTATAGATTTGCTTGCTTCAGGAAAAATAATTTTACTAATAGTTAGAGGAATAAAAAGAATTATTGTTAAAGCCGGTATTGCATATTGATTGGTAAGAGCATATATTTTTGCTGATGTTTCTTTGGGAATATTATTGAGATTACAAAAATAGAAATAGATTATAGGCTCAAAAAAGCTAATTATGCTTATTATAAGATGGTCGATTGTTAAAGGGGCTGCTTGTTTAAAAATAGCTTTTTTATTTGAATCTATGGTTCGTGACCAATATATTTTATTTTTTCTAGTTATTTTATATATTAAAAAGCAAAATGAAAAAATTTCTGACAGACTCATTGCTAAAAAGGCCATTATAACCTTTATATAAATTCCTTTATTTTTTACAAGGAATATAAATACGATAGATAGAATAATTTTAGCAATTTGTTCTAATAAGTTAGATAAGGCAGGGGTTATAAAATTTTTTTTAGCTTCTAGGTAGCCTTTCATAATTCCTGAAAGATTAGAAAAGTAAATTAAAGGTATGATTGTTAAAATTGGATAATAAATTAGATAGCTTCCATATAGGGCCTTAGCAAAGGGAAATAAAGCAAGTATTATGAGTGAGACTATTGATGATGTAACAATATTAATCTTTAAAGCTGACTTTAAAATATTACGAATCGAATTAGTATTTTGGGAAATGTTTTGATTGCAAACAGTTTGAATATTAAATGATGACAAGGCTATGGAAAGAGATAGTGTTGGCATTAAAAGGGAGTAAATGATCATTCCATCAATTTTTAAAAACCTCGTTAACAGCATTTTATACAATAAACCTAATATTTTTG
>CALCWU010000114.1 GCA_937905855.1 uncultured Mollicutes bacterium | reverse complement strand
CATATGGGACTTGATATTGGACCTAAAACACTTGATTTATTTGCTGATGCATTAAAGGATGCTAAAACTGTTGTATGGAATGGACCAATGGGTGTATTTGAAATGCAAAATTATGCTGCAGGTACAATTGGCGTATGTGAATTAATCGCTAAGCTTCATGGAAAGGCTAATACAATTGTTGGTGGTGGAGATAGTGCTGCTGCAGTTGAAAAGCTAGGCTATGCAGATAAGTTCTCACATGTCTCAACAGGTGGAGGAGCTTCACTTGAATATTTAGAGGGTAAGGTATTACCAGGAATCGCTTGTGTTGATGACAAGTAAAATTAAAAATATACTAGAATAGGATGAGTGTTAAACATGATCGAAAAGCAAATCGTTATAAAAAGTACGGTAGGACTTCATGCAAGTATTGCTGCTAAAGTCGTTCAAGCAGCTTCAAAATATGATGTTGATATTAATTTATATTACCATGATAAGGTAATAGATGTTAAATCAATCTTAGGATTGATGTCTTTAGCAATCCCAAGTGGAGAAAACGTTGTTATTAAGGCTACTGGTCCCGATGCTGAAGCAGCAATTAATGACATCGCATCTATTTTAGAATAAAAAATAGATAAAAAAGAGAGGAAAAGAAAAATGAGAAAGCCTATAATGGCCGGCAACTGGAAGATGAACAAGACTCGTGATGAGGCATTACAATTTATTTATGCTGTTAATGAAGCAATTCCTTCAATAGAGCAGGTTGAAACTGTTGTATTTGCCCCAGCAATTATTCTTCGTGATCTTGTAAAAAGACAAGGAGATAATTTACGAATTGGTGCTCAAACTTGCCATTATTTGGAAAATGGTGCATTTACAGGTGAAATTTCTCCTGTAATGATTAAGGCTGTTGGTGCATCATATTGTCTTGTTGGTCATAGTGAGAGAAGAGAATATTATAACGAAACCGACAAGGACGTAGCTTTAAAGGTTGCTGCATTAATTAATAATGGAATTACCCCAATTCTTTGTATTGGTGAAACCTTAGAGGCAAGAGAAACAGGTAAAACTGAAGAAGTTTTAAGAAATCAATTGCATATTGATTTAGAGAATGTTTCAATTGCTGATTTAGAAGAGGTTGTCATTGCTTATGAGCCTATTTGGGCTATTGGAACTGGTAAAACTGCTAGTCCAGAAATCGCAGAAGAAACATGCAAGTTTATTCGTGAATATATTGCTCAATCTTATAATAAAAAGGTTGCAGATGGTATTAGAATTTTATATGGTGGCTCTGTAAAGCCATCAAATGTTAATAATTTCATTAAAGAGCCTGATATTGATGGTTGTCTTGTTGGTGGAGCAAGTCTTGATCCAGCAAGCTTTATTGAATTATGTAACGCTTGTAAGTAATTAAAAAAGGTATTATAGAAATAGTAGAGAAATCTACTATTTTTTTTGACATTTATTGACTTTGTTCGACAAAAAATATATAATTAATTAGATATATGCTCTTTTAAAAAGGAAAGTGATTGATTATGAGTAAGCTAAAAAATATCTTGGGCTTTTTTATCCTGCTTTTTGTTTTTTCTGCTTGTAAGCATAATGATGCTACAAAGTCAGGGCTTACTCTTGGAGTTGCTAGTGAAAATGTATTTATGCTACAAGGAATTGTAAATGCATATAATGAAAAAAAAACTGACAATTTCATTCAAATTGATGTAATTAAATCAGAGGAAAGTAAAAATTATAAGCTTGAGCATGGGGCTTTAGATGATGAATTATTGATTTTTGATAATTATAGTGATGCCAATTATTATGGTGATTATTTATATGATATGAAAAGATTTGAGGTTATAAATAATTATCAAATTAGTACAATTAATGCTTTGAAAACTACTAATGATTGCTTATATGTTTTGCCTTCTATTGGAAAATTTTATACTAATGCTATTAATTTAGATGCCTTGAAGGATTACGTGGCTGACGTTCCCAAAAATACCAATGATCTTTTGACATTAGCATATAGAGTTAATAATAAGGTTAATGAATCAAAGTTAATTAGAACATCTTCAACATGTGGTGGGACTGATTCAGTTTTAATCGCATTTATGCAAATTGCTTTTCCAAGATTTTTTTCAAATATTGTGGGCAATCACTTTTTAAGGGAATATATTAATTGTAATATAAAAATGACTGATTCTGCTTATTATGATTATTTTGTTGACATTTTTAATCAATTATCTTATGTTTACAACTTGAATTTGTATTCATTAGATGATATTAATAATGATTTACTATCTGGAATTGATGAATTTAATAATGTCTTAACGATTATGAATCAAAATTCAATAGATGATCCTATTGATGATTATGTTTTATTAGATAATGTTGCGTATATTCCTTATGTTGCAAAGGATGATAATCAAGAATGGTTAGCATCTAAGCCATTATATTATTTATCTATAAATAAAAACATTTCAGCTAATAAGCTTGATATGGCTATTGATTTTTTAGAGTTTTTCTCCGCATCAGAGAATCAACAATATATGAAGGTTACAAGAAATCGTAATAATATTACTGATACCTATGTTTCCTATATAAAGGATACCTATATTGAAGTTAATCCTAAATATCAAAATGTATTAGATGTTATTAAAATGGGTAGGGTTTTTATTGTTGATATTTTTCAATCAATTTTCCGTAAAAACATAAATTTTATTATTCAATTTTTAAAAAATGAAATTTCTATAAATGAACTTTTAAATAAAATAGACGATTATGTTTATAGTATATATACTCCTAATCGTAAAAAAATCAATGTTGAGTCAGCTTTTAATTTTAATGAAGATAGCCTAAAGTTTTATGAAACTAGCTTAGGTAATTTTTATGCTGATAGTATTAGAAGGGAAGCAGGAGTAGACGCTGTAATTATTAATTATGATGCTATAAATGAAAATATTTATAATGATGGCTTTTATTTAGATGAAATTGAAAGTATTTTTTCTGATCGAAGATTACGATATGTAAAAATTAAAGCTTCTGATTTAAAAAAACTTGTTTTAAATGAAAATTTACCATTGATTTCTGGCATTCGTATTAATAATGGAAAATTATATAATGTTAATAAAAAAGAAATTGATGATGACTATGTTTTATATGTTTTATTAGATTCTACTTATAATGTAGATGGATTAGATGTGGTGCTTGGAAGAGATTGTTCGTCTAACGGCATATTAAATCAATATTTCTTAAAAATTGATTCTATAGCTAATATAGGATTGGATGGAAGGTATGGTGACTATAATGAAAAAAAATAAATGGTTTGGATTAGTGGCTTTAATAGCAATTTTAATGCTTAGTGGCTGTAAGCATGATGAACCGGAAATCAAAGTTGTTCCTGAAAAAATGGAAATCGGCGGTTCACTTTATGATAAATATGGACTAGGAGTCGAGGTTGATTTAAGTGATGCTTATGTCAATATAATCTACAATGATAATAGTGAAAAGAAATATAGCGTATTATCTAATGATGTTACATATGATGAATTTGATACCTCAACAGTTGGTAGTAAGGTATCAACATTTAGATGCGAAGGCTTAAGTTTAGATTTTAATTATGAGGTTGTTAAATATTGCTTAACATTAGATTTTTTAGACGGAACCTATGATAATGCTACATCATATAGCATTGATGCTTACAATAATAGAGTTGCATTTTCTAATATAATTCCTACTCCAAATGATTCACAAATGCAATTTGCGGGTTGGTTTTATGATAAGGATTTGACTAAAAGAGTAGCTACTGATATTGAGGATGAATGTAAAATTGATGATAATATAACATTTTATGCTGGATATGATAAGAATTATGATGAGAACTTTGAATATCTAATTAAGAATGATTGTGTTATTTTAACAGGATATAAATTTACAATGGATTTTAATGACACAATAACAATCCCTAAAACAATTAAATTGTATTCTGTTATAGAAATTGGTGATAATTTTATTGATGAAATGACTGCAAGCATAATTTTTTGGATAAATAAAATTGATTTTGAAGAAGGATCAATGGTTAAAAAAATTGGAAAGGAAGCCTTTGAAAACTTATCGCTTACTGAGGTATATTTACCAGATTCAATAGAAATAATTGATGATCGTGCTTTCTATAATTGTCAGTTTACTTCATTAAAACTTCCTAAAAATTTAAGGAAAATTGGAGCATATTCTTTTGCATCTTTATTTGAATTATTAACAGTTGATTTTAATGATTGTGCCTTGACAACAATTGGTGATGGTGCCTTTAGTGGCTGTTCCAAGCTTGTTGATATTAAGCTTCCAGACCATGTTGATTCCATTGGGTCATCAGCATTTGAGGGTTGTGCAAAGGTAATTGAATTCAGTATTCCCAAATCAGTTTCTATAATTGGAGTTAATGTATTTTCAAGTATGCCTTCTTTAGAAAAAATTGTTGTTGAGGAAGGCAATATGAAGTTCTCAACTATTGATGGTAATTTATATAATAAAGAGCAAACAATTTTTTATCGCTATTGCTATGGAAAAACGGAAACAAACTTTACCTTACCAGCAAGTGTTAAAATTATATTTGAGAGTGCTTTTGATATTAAAAATGAGATATGCTCACTTAAAAATGTCTATTTAAATGAAGGATTAGAAGAAATTGCATCTCATGCTTTTCAAAATACAAGTTTTGATTTTACGATTCCTTCAACATTAAAGAGCTTTGCAGCTGATAGCTTTGTAAATTGGAGTGGAAAAACTTTTAAGATTAATGAAAATAATCCTAATTTTAAGGTTGTTAATTCTTCATTAGTTTCTTATGATGGAACAATTTTGTATTCAGTTCCGGCTAATTATGATGATGGAATATATGTTATTCCTGATTCTATTAAAACTATTAATAGCTACGCTATTTCTGCTTTAAATAATGTTAGTGTAATAAAAATTGGTAAAGATAGTAATTTGAATCTAATTAAAGAATATGGTATAACCCCATTTAGCTTAAATGAATTAATATATATTGTTATTGAAAAGCAAGATGTCTTTAGCATTGTTGATAATGGATTAAAAAAATCTGATGAAGTAGCTTTAAACAAATCATTTTCAATAATCGTTGATGATCAGATTATAGATAAATATTTGAGTGCTTGGGATGGTTATCATTTTTATGAGGAAGATGAATTACCATTGACTTATTATGTTAAAACTCCTAATGATTTTCTTTATGAGATAGTTGATGAGATTGGCTATAAGATGAATGTTACATCATTTGAGGCTTATCAAAAATATGATATTTTTATGATTTATGATAATTTTAATGAAGTGTTTTTTAACGGAAAAGATGTTTTAAAAAAAATAAGTGCCGCACTTTATTTAAATGGCAATGCTTATAAAGATTATGATAACTATTTTACTGCTTTCATTAATACTTATGCAAAGCGTGTTTTAGATTATTTTGAGTCATTAAGCTTAGAGGAATTTGGTAGCACAAAATATTATTTTAAATATTTGGACGATGTTATTTCTTCACAAATTAGCGCAAAGCTTACAGAGTCTAACCTTGCATTATACGAAAAGAATGAAGCAAGATATAATGATATGCAAAAGCATAGAAATCAGATTGTCGAAGATATGATGGATTATGAATTATCTAAAGATAGCTTTGATATTGAACATTATAATCAATTTATAACTGAATATAACAAATATTGTGTTGCAAATATGTCTATTTCAAATAGTCAGCTATTTAAATATTTTATGATTGATTTTTCTTATAAGATGTACCAATTATCAACAGTTGAATATAATTATCAAAACGCTTCATACTTAAATAATTTATTAAATGGTAATTTAATAGAGAATATATATGGCATTAATGATTATTTGCTTTATTATTTTAATCAGGATGCTTATACTATTAATTTATATAAATTTGATGAATTAGCAGAAATTACAGAAAATGTTTATGCTTTAATCAATGAAACAACTACATATATTGATAATGAATTCACAAAATTAGATGTAACTTTTGATTATGATGCTACTAAATATCAAGAACTATTAAATTTATATAATTATGCAAATGGATTTGAATTTTATTTAAGCGACGAGACTATCAATAAATATCAATTTGTTAAATTAAGAATATTTGCTAATGAGTTTATAGATTTAGTAAATAATTTATCTAAGGCAAATATGTTTGAGGCTACTATTACTACTAATAATATTCAGTCAATTTTAGCAAATAATTCAGTAATTGTCACTGATTTTGAAAATTGTAGTGAATATAGTACTTATAGTAGTGCTTGTGAGGCCTATGATGCTTTTTTCAATGAAACATGTAATGAATTTGAAGCGGTATTATTTGCAATAGATAGTGATAACATAACTGAAAAGTTTGATGAACTTAAGGCATTATATGATGCTTATCCAGACTTTATTGCTTTATTAAGCTATAGTTTAAATGAACAATGGGTGCCAATGCTAACTAAATATGAATCTATTGTTTGTGCAAAATATATAAAAGATGCTGTTTCAAAAACTAAAGATACAGGTATAACTAAAGAAAATTATGTAGATATCTTTAATTTATGCTTTGGATATAATAATGTGAGTCATATAAATGGAATTGAAGATTTATTAAATAAATATAAAAATGACGGTTATTTTTCTGAATTTTTAAATGAATATATTGATTCAACTATATATATTGAGTATATGGAGATTTTAAATCAATTGTAAGAGGAAGTGAGCTTTATGCAAAATGAAAAATTGTTAATATATTTTTCTTTGAATATTAATAAAAAAACTATTACCTGGTGTAATGTTGATAAGTATATAAATTTGTCATTTAACGAATTCTTTGATACTGTAATTAATGAAAATATAATTAATAATACTATTGAGGAATATAATAAAGAAATTTTGCTAAAGCTTCTTACAAATGGCGATGGACTAGTTTTATTTCATAGTAAGGACTCAAATACCCAATATTTATTTAATGTGGTTAAATATACAAATGACATTGTAAATTGTAATATATGTGTTATAAATGAAAAGAATTCTGATTATAATATTGACTATCTAACTGGTGTTTATTCAAGAAATTATATTACAAAGGAAATCGAAAGAATTCTTAGTGAAAAGCATTTTAAAAATTGCGCATTATTAATTATTGATTTAAACAATTTTAAAAATGTTAATGATTCCTACGGTCATAGAAGTGGTGATAGCGTCTTAAGAACATTTTCCTCAAGATTATCTGATGTAACTAAAAATTATTTGCTTGGAAGATATGGTGGCGACGAGTTTATAATATTTTTAATTGATTCCACAAAAGATGAGTTAAAAAATCTAATTATTGACATTTTAAATATTGAGGTTGAATTTGAACAAGGAAATAAAAAAACTTTGATTACTTGTAGTGTTGGTGGAACTTATGCAGCA
>CALCWU010000113.1 GCA_937905855.1 uncultured Mollicutes bacterium | reverse complement strand
TACCATTTTTTACTCATAATATCACCTACTACTTAACTAACAATTAATGACCAAATTTCCATTAGGAAGAAATCATATAGCACGAACAATAGTGCAAATATAATTAAGAACATAAATACACGAATTGAATCTGCTAAGAATTCTCTTTTAGAAAGCCACTTAACTCTCTTAAGCTCAGGAAATGCTGGCTTAAAGAATGGATAAACTGCATATAATACGCCAAATCCAGAGGCAACAACTAAAACCCAAGCAAATGGCTTTGGATGGCTACCAATAACTGGCATATTTTCCTTAACACTTAATGTTCCTGTAAGAATAAGTGTACCTAAAATTAATACAACAAGGGAAATAAGTAAAAACACATAACTTTCCCATTTATAATCCTTTGATAAAATTTCCCAAATACGACTTTTTTGTTCCTTATTTTTTTCTTTAACAGCCATATTAAACCTCCTATTTTGTTTCCTTATGGATTGTATATTTATTGCAGGTTGGACAATATTTTTTAAATTCTAACCTTGTATTATTTTTATCTTTGTTTTTTGTAGTTGTGTAATTTCTACTCAAACATTCCTCACACACTAATATAACTTTTTCTCTCATATAAAAAAACCACCTTTACAAGTGTCCTATATCATTTTACAATAAAAACAAAATTAAGTCAAACAAAATATTTTATAGATTACTATTTATTAGTATTCTTAATTGTATTTTTTAGCTTTGTAATATAGTTATACACTTTTTTTACATTCATATTATGAGTTTTGGCATATTCTTTAATTGAGGTTTGTTTGATTTCTAAAAGAGTTTTAAACTCCTTTGTTTTAGAAATTTCATAATTTATTGTTTTTTCTCTTAATATTGGTGTATTATCCATTGGCATTAACAAGTAGTCTATTTCTTGACGCTTTTTATAAATTAAAGTAAGAAATCTTCTTTTAATTGCAACATTACAATAATTAAAAAACAATCCCTTATCTTCAGAATAACTATTAACACACCTATATAGGATCATTAGTCCCTCTTGAAGAAAATCTTCTTTATCGACATAGGGAACATTCATTTTTTTAATTAACAAATATACTAAAGGCTTATATTTATTCAAAATAATCTCAAGTATATTTTCATTTCCTTCATTATATAAATAAATTAATTCATAATCATTCAATATCACATTACATTAAATTATGTAAAACTATTCCAGCCGAAACAGATGCATTTAAGCTATTAACATGGCCAACCATTGGAATACTTAATAAATAATCTACATCCTTTAAAATGCTTTTGCTCATTCCAAAGCCTTCAGAGCCAATTATAATTGCAAGATTAAGCTTTTTATCAATATCAGAAAATGAAGCATCACCGCTTGCATCAGTACCAACAATCCAGAAATTATTTTCCTTTAAAAGACGAATTGTATTTGCTAAGCTATTAACATAACAAATTGGAACAAATTCAATTGCCCCTGTAGAAACATGAGCAACTACCTCTGTTATTGCCACACTACGATTCTTAGGTAAAATCACACCATCAATTCCAAAAGCATCACAGCTTCTTAAAATAGCACCTAAGTTATGGGGATCCTGAATTCCATCTAAAATAACTAATCT
Organism: uncultured Mollicutes bacterium; assembly: GCA_937905855.1. Classification (GTDB taxonomy): domain Bacteria; phylum Bacillota_I; class Bacilli_A; order Acholeplasmatales; family Anaeroplasmataceae; genus CAKQDS01. Next base: position 6,109 of record CALCWU010000113.1, on the reverse strand, counting down.
TTTAGCACATTTCTTAGTTTTAAAAAAGTCTTCAAGCTCATATGTTTTATAATCAGTACGATATGCTGCATATCCTTGATGCTTATTTAAAAACTCCTTATCCATAAAGGCTTTATTTTTAATAGAATATTTGATTTTTTTATCATTTAGCATAGCAATAAATTTTTGAGCCTCTTTAACCTTCGATTCCTCAATAAAAACTTCCTTTAAAGAATCAACGTTTCCTCTTATAGCTTCATTAATGCAATTTTTTCCATATATTTTAATCATTTTTCCACCTATTGTTTTTCTCTTTATTTCATTATACCATCTAAAGCACTAGTTGCAAATATTTTTTATTATTGAGAAAAAATATCAGCTCAAGGAGCTGACATTTTTCAATTACATTTTAGCAATCAATGATTGAATATTATAATATTGCTTTCTAACCCAAGGAACGATTGCTTCAAAGAAACGCATTAATGGTGCAGCCATTAAGCAAAGAGTTGCAAGAAGCAAGAATGCTGGAGTTTCTAGCATTTTTACCGTTCCACCATATGAATATTCTACAACAGCTTTAATATCAATTTTAACACCATTTACTGCATAATAGCCATCAGAATCAATCGTAATAGAAATCTTAGTACGATCTCCTGCAATCTTAAATTGAGTATATCTTCCATCTAAAATATAATATCCAGCACGAGAGGTATCAAGCTTTGGTGCTATTTCACTAATAGATCCTATACTAAGCTTTGATTTTTGGCCATCAATCATATAGGTTCCAGCATCAAGTGTTATACTATCCGCAAAGTCATCAATACCACTTGCATAAACATTGCTGTTATAGCCTCCAACAACAAGCTTATTATCATTATTTCTACTAATGTTTGGAGTATCAATTTGATAATCAATTACATCACCATTAATTATTAGCTTGAAATCCTCGGTAATGCCAACGCTTAATATTTCCTTAACACCTTGAATTTCTGTTGTAATATCGTTTACAACATAATTTCCATCAGAGCCAATTAAAACAGTAGGCATAATATTATAATGAGTTTGATTTTTAGGATCAATAGTATCTACATAGACATTACCATCTAAATCAGAGACTAGCTTATACTCATTAGAATAATCAATTTCTGTAACAAAGCCATTGGCAATATATTCTAAATCATTAGCAATTGTAAATGTAGGAGTTTTAATTAAATAGTTTGTTTCTGTACCATTTACAACTAAATAGAAGTTTCCATCAATATTTTTACTTGAGAATGTATAATTTCCACCATTATTAATTGGAGCAGGATATTCGGTAATCATTCCATCAATTACATAATATCCATCCTTAGATATTGCTACCTTAGGTAAATTTCTAGGCGTTTCAATTTTTAAATTTTCAGAATAATACTCTGAGAATTTAGTTATAGGTGAAAATTCTAATACACTAGGTAATAATAAAACTACCAAGATAAAAATCGTATACATTACCACGCATAACAAACGTCTAAGCATATTAAATGGCCTACATACCTTAAATAATACACACATACAGGTATGAGTTGCTGAAATAACGATAATCGTTGAAGAATCAATAAACTTCAAATTAAGTGAATCAACAAGACCAAACACCACAGTCGAGCATACTAAAATTACTAATGCACCAGGGAGGGCCCCTTTAATAATATTCAGCAAGAAATTACCGCCAACTTCCTTATTATTAGGTTCAAATACTAAAACAAAGGAAGGAACAGCTATACAAAATACATCAATAATTAATAATTGTAAGGTTGATATCGGATAAATACCACCACTTTGTAATGCCTGAATGGCAAGTAAGAAGCTGAAAATAGTTTTGGTTAAGAATAATGAAGCAACATTTGCGACATTGTTAATAACTCTTCTTCCCTCTGAAACAACTTTAGGCATTGAATCAAAATTAGAATCAAGCAAAACCAAATGAGAAACATTTCTAGCCGCTTCACTTCCTGAAGCAACAGCAATAGAGCAATCAGCCTCTCTTAAAGCTAATATATCATTTACTCCATCACCAGTCATCGCAACTATTTTTCCCTCTTCCTTAAGAGTATGTACTAATAGTCTCTTTTGAGCAGGTGACACACGACCAAAGACAGTATATTTAGAAGCTGCTCTTATAACATCCTCATCCTCCATACCATCAAGAGAAATATATTCATTAGCACGATTAATTCCTGCACGCTCGCTTATTTTAGATACAGTAATAGGATTATCACCAGATATTACCTTAACATCTACGCCGCTCTTCTTAAAATAATCAATAGTCTTAATAGCATCAGGACGAACATTATCCTCAATTAAAATAAGGGAAACAACCTCAATATCACCATTTGGTAATTCTTCATTTTCAATAGTTCCATCAATATGAGCTAATAATAAAACACGATATCCTGATTTAGCATAATTATTAACTTCACTTTCGATTATCTTATATTTATTTCTTAAAATGAATTCAGGTGCTCCTAAAGCAAATGTTCCATATTTTTCAAACGTTACCGCTTGATATTTTCTTTGACTTGAGAAAGGAATTGCCGCTGTATGCTTTATTCTCTTTGACAAACCAAAATGCTCCTCTAAAGCCTTAGAGGTAAGATTTTGATCATTTAAAGCATTTAATATAGCACTAACAATATTCCTTGTCGATAATCCACCTACAGAATTATATTCAATAACATTTTTTATTGACATCGTTCCATCAGTAATAGTACCTGTTTTATCAAGACAAATAGTATTTACTCTTGCAAGCATTTCAATACAATATAATTCATGAACCAATACATTATTTTGTCCTAATCTAATTACTGATAAATATAATGCCACAGAGGTCAATAAAAATAATCCTGAAGGAATCATACCAATCATCGCTCCAGCCGTTTTTCTAACAGCTGTTACATAATCAGCTCCATTTTGAAAAAGCTGCATATAAAATAGCCAACCACCAATTGGAAGAATTACAACAGCCATAACTCTAACAATCAAATTAAGGGAATTCATCAAATCAGAGTTAGGCTTTTTATATCTTTTAGCCTGTGAAGTAAGAGTTTCAATATAATTATCCTTACCAACCTTATCAACCTTAGCCTTACATTTACCACTAACAACATAAGATCCTGAATATAAGATATCTCCTGGCTTCTTAGGAATACTATCACTTTCACCTGTTAATAATGATTCATTAACCTCAACCGCACCTTCAACAACGATAGAGTCAGCACAAATTTGTTTACCATTTTCTAATAATAGTAAATCATCAAGAACAACCTCAGTTACTTTAACTTCCTTTTGAATACCATCACGAACAACAATAGCCGTAGGCGCACTAATAAGTGACAATCTATCAATAGTTAGCTTAGCTCTTATTTCTTGGATACATCCCAAAATTACATTAACGGTTACAATAACTAAAAATAATAAATCGGTAAAGGCACCAACTGTCATAAGCCAAATACCAATTGCTAGGGTTAACATATTAAAGAATGTAAATACATTACCTATAATAATTTTGGGAATTGATTTCGAAGAATTAGCATTAGAATTATTAACAAGACCTTCATTTATTCTTTGTTCAACAATACTTTGGCTTAAACCATTAGTAGTATCTGTGTCAAATCTAACAATTGTTTGAGGACCCTTTTTCAAAGCCTTTTGACGTTCCTTTTTAAGCTTCTTTTCGATTCGCTCTTTTTTTATAGCCTCAATTTTTTCCTGACGCTTTTTCTTTTTTTCATCCTCAGGATTTTCTAAAACAACCGTTTCTAAAACCTTAGTTTTATTTTCTTCGACCTCTAAATTTTCTTCAGTCTCTGGCGTTTCTTCCTTTATTTCTTTATCTTCCATCAACAGCACCGCCCTTTATAATGTCAAATGCATTATCTATAATTTCTTTAATTCTTTTTTCATTACCCTCTAAAAATAAATACCCAACTAAAGCCTCAAGACCAGTTGCATCTAAATAATCCGCAAGAGCTATATTTTTTCTTGTAAGATGGACGTGACTATTTCTTCCACGTTTATAAATTAATATTTCTTCATCCGTAAAGAAATTATTAGCAAGCAAATATCTAACAATTGTTGCTTGAGCACTTGCTTTAGTATAATTTATAGCCGTTTTATGAAGTCTATCACTTTTAGTTAAGCCTTCTAAAATAAGTCTTTTCCTTATTAACAGTTCATAAGCACTATCCCCAACATAAGCTAGGGTTAATCCATTTAACAGCTTATTATCCATTATATTACACTTCTTGCTGCTAAATAATTTCTACATTCATCAGCAACCTCATAATCCTTATTAATTCTTGCTTCTTGCCATTTATTGTAATAATTTATTACCTCTTCATCAATAACTGGTAAATTTAAATTAATTGCAAATACATTTAGAATAGTCATAAAAGCCTTTGTCTTTTTAGCAAGCAATACATAATCATTGCTTCTAATTGATGTGTTAATTGTCTTAAGAATTTCTTGAAGAAGAGTCATAACATTTTGAACATTTAAATCCTGATTCATATAAGAAATAAATTTTTCTATATCATCACTTGAAGCATCTTCATTAATATTCTTAGAAGCAATAATTAAATTAGCCTGCTTAATTGCTCTTTGCCATTTTTGATATTCCTTTTCATATTGTTTGAATAATTCATCACTATATTCAATAATATTGCGATAAGGTGAGAATAATAACAGCATACGCATAATTCTTGCCTCTTCATCAGTCAAATCCTTAACTAATATTGTATTTCCTAGTGATTTACTCATCTTTTCATTCTTTTTATTTAATCTACCAACATGAATCCAATATTTACTTAAATGATTATGATACAATGCCTCACTTTGAGCAATTTCGTTTTCATGATGTGGGAATTTTAAATCCATTCCTCCACCATGAATATCAATACTATTACCAAAAAGGCGATGATTCATAACAACACATTCAGTATGCCAACCAGGTCTTCCTGCTCCAAATGGAGATGGATATTTAATACCAACCTTTGTATCCTTCCATAAATTAAAATCTAAAGGATTTTCTTTAGCGGCCTCAACATCTACTCTAGCTCCCTCTTCTAAATCCTCAGAAACCTGATTTGATAAGCAGCCATAATCTGGAATTTTATTTATTCTAAAATAAACATTTCCACCCTTTTGATAAGCATAGCCCTTTTCTAATAATTCATTAATAAATTCAATCATATCAGGGATATACTCTGTAGCATGAGGAATTAAATCAGGCTTTTTTGAGCCAAGCTTTTCATATGCTTCAAAATAAAGCTTTTCATATTTTTTAGCATATTCACTTTCACTCATATTATTTTTAATTGCATTATTTATAATCTTATCATCAACATCTGTAATATTAGAGGCATATGTTACATGATAACCAATAAACTCAAGATAGTTTCTTAGCATATCATAAAATACAACCGGTCTACCATTACCAATATGAATATCACTATAAACGGTTGGACCGCACACATACATCTTTACATTATTTTTATCCTCAGGAATAAATTCTTCAATCTTATTAGATAAAGAATTATATATCATAAGTGGCATAAAATCATCCCTTTTCTAAATTATCCTAATATAGCAAGAACACTATCATTAAAGCCTTCAAAGCTCTCCTTAACGTCTGCATAGCTTAAATTAAAATCTGAATCCTCTTTAATACTAATAGTAAAGGAAGCATTTTGATATCCTACTACATTACTAATATTTTTAGCAAAGCCTACAACACCACCAGCATAAGCAGTACTCTTATCAACAAACTTATATAATGTTGATGTTGCAACCTTACCATCTACAAGAACATATTCAGCATTTTCCTTCTTATAAACCTCTAAATCACTCTTAACAGCTCCAGATGTTAAGCTCTTATATTCTTCGCCATCCTTATAATAAAGATTAGCCATAAGCTCATAAGCTTCAACCTCTTCATTAGCTTCACCATTATTAACAGTTTTAACTAACTTAACATATCTTTCATCTGATGTAGATGTAGAGGTAACATATTCAGCTAATCTACAAGAAGCAGAAATTTTACTATTTTTAGCGGCAAAAACAGAATTTGTAATAAATGCATGATTATCTAAATAAC
>CALCWU010000112.1 GCA_937905855.1 uncultured Mollicutes bacterium | reverse complement strand
ATAAATAGTTTAGAAAACTATGATGAAGTATATAAAGCTGTTGCTTTTTTTGCCTTTAAATATGGAAGAATTGATCATTTAGAATCTAATAATGAATATTGGCTACGTCAGGATGCAAAATTACGCCTAGATTTTAATATCAAAGGAGCAAAACCTGATGATGTTTCATGCTTTACTTCTAAATCAAAAATGAAGGAATTTTATAAGCTTGCAAAAGTACCAGTGGCTAGATATAAGTTTTGTACAGATATAAACTCAGATTTAAAATTTATTGATGAAGTTGGCTATCCCGTTGTTGTTAAACCTGATGTTGGCGTTGGAGCAAGTAAAACCTACCGTATCTCTTCACCAAAAGACCTTGAAGCATTCTATAAAAACGGCTTTAACGTTCCATACATTATTGAAGAGTATATTGAGGGTAACATTGTTTCGCTTGATGGTGTATGCAATTCTCAAGGTGATATCATTTTTTGCGACAATGAAATCTTTCCACCTTCAATTATGGATATAGTTAATGAAAACCTTGAGGTTAGTTATTACGTTAATAAAATTGTTCCAAACGACATAAAGGACATTGGTCAAAGAGTATTAAAGGCATTTAATATTCGCCAACGCTTCTTCCATTTGGAATTCTTCCGATTAACAAAGGAGAAAAAAGGGCTTGGTAAAATTAATGATATTGTAGCTTTAGAGGTTAATATGCGTCCACCTGGTGGCTATACTCCTGATTTAATTAATTTTGGTCAAAGTGTTAATTGCTATCAAATTTGGGCAGATGTAATGTGCTTTGATAAAACCTTTGTTGACTTGAATAAAGAAAAGTTCTATGCCGTATATGTTTCTAAGCGTGATCGATTAAAATATAAAAACACCTATGAGACGATACTAGAAAAATATAAAAACAATATCACAATGCATGGTAGAATGGCCAATGCCCTTGCTGATGCCCTTGGAAATGAATATTATATGGCAAAATTTTCAACACTCGAAGAAATTAATAGTTTCAAATCATTTGTATTAGAAAAAAAAGACAATTAATATGTCTTTTTTTTTACAAGTGAATAAATCATAAGTTTCATTATTCATTAAATTTCATAAACTAGTGATTACTTAATTTATTTTACTTTTTAATTTTTAGCCATTATTTTAAGTATTTTTTTATATGCATCCAAACCATCATTTAAAATATTCATATCAAAATCAAATGTTGATTGATGAAGCATAGGTGTATTACCAGCACCTAAAAGTAAAAATAGACAAGGATAAATTGAAGTATATAGACCAAAATCCTCAGCTTGCATAAATGGTTTTTCTAATATATTTATAAAGTCCATTTTTTTAATTAAATCTGGATCATTATATACAAATGGAAAATCAGAGCGAATTTCTATATTAAATTTAGCATTATAGTCTTTGCTAGCATTAAACAAGTTATTTTGAAGGATAGTAAAGGTTTTGTCATCAAATGCGCGCATCGTCGCAAATAATTTCGTTTTTTCAGCAACAGAATTACGAATAGTGCCACCCTCGATTTTACCGAAATTTAATAAATGCGGTTCTTTTATTTGTAAAGCTAAATCGTATAAATTAATTAGATATTTACTAGCAATCAAAATAGAGTCAATTCCTTCGTCTCGATTAGCAGCATGTACAGTTTTACCGATTATTTCGATATCAACCTCAGCACTTTTAGCAAGCATTCCTTTGGGCATACTATAAATTTTTCCTTTAGCTAAATTAGGCCAAATATGCATACCAAACATTGCTTTAGTATTTAGCTTATCGAGAATCTTACTATCAACCACACTTCTTGCTCCACCATATATTTCTTCTGATGGTTGAAAAAGGCAACTAACATTATAGTTATATTCATTTAAACAATCTAGATATTCACATAATCCAAGAAGCATACTCATATGACCATCATGTCCACAAGCATGCATATATCCCAAATTTTTAGATTTATACCAAACATCATTTTGTTCATTAACAGGAAGTGCATCCATATCTGCCCTAAAGCAAATTGACTTATCTTTGTTAAAATCAAAAAATGCAACTAGCCCAGTTTCGCCTATTTCAAATATCCTACATTTAAATTTTTTTAAAATATTTAATAGGTATTCCTTAGTTTTAAATTCATGCATGCCAATTTCGGGAATTTGATGAAGATCACATCTTATTCTTTTTAAATCTATCATGCAACAATATCCTTATATAATGAACGAATTGTTTCTTCATAATCAGCCTCAGATACACCGA
>CALCWU010000111.1 GCA_937905855.1 uncultured Mollicutes bacterium | reverse complement strand
TGAACTTGCAGGTCATGAATTTAATATTTCATCACCTAAGCAGCTTGGAAGTGTTTTATTTGATGAGCTAGCAATTCCATATCCTAAAAAGAATCATAAAAATGGCTATTCAACTGATGCTGATATCTTAAATTCTATAATTATGCTTCATCCAATTATTTCTAAAATTTTAGAATATCGTATGTTAACTAAGCTTAATTCAACTTATGTTAGTGGTATTAAGGAAATGATTTATCCTGATGGCTGTGTTCATACTATTTTCCAACAGGCTTTAACACAAACAGGTAGATTATCATCAGTTGAGCCTAATCTTCAAAATATCCCAATTCGTAGTGAGGAAGGACATTTAGTAAGAAAAATGTATGTTCCAAAAATTGAAGGAAATAGCTTCTATAGTGCCGATTATTCGCAAATTGAACTTAGAGTTTTAGCGCATTTGGCTAATGTTTCTAAGCTTATTAAGGCTTTTAATAATGATGAGGATATTCATAGTGAAACGGCAAAGGAAATCTTTGGTAAGGATGAAATTACTAAAGAGGAGCGAAGACAAGCCAAGGTTGTTAATTTTGGAATTATTTATGGTATGAGTGCTTATGGTCTAGCAACAGATTTAAGAATATCTAACAAGGAGGCTCAAGCCTTCATAGAAAAATATAATAGCGTTTATCCTGAAATTGACATCTATATGAAAAATGTTTTAAAAGAATGTAGTGAAAAAGGCTATGTTAAAACAGTTAAAAATCGTATTAGATATATTCCTGATATAAATTCTAAGGCTTTTATGCAAAGAGAATTTGCTAAAAGAACAGCTATGAATGCTCCAATTCAGGGCAGTGCTGCGGATATTATTAAAATAGCTATGATTGATGTTGATCGTGAACTTGAAAAAAATAAGCTTGAAAGCTATATGGTTGTAACTGTTCATGATGAAATAGTACTTGAGGTTAAAAAAGGCGAGGAGGAAATGGTTCAAAATATTGTTAGAAGCAAGATGGAGAATGCAATGAAGCTAAGAGTTCCTCTTAAGGGTTCTGATTCCTTTGGTGCTAATTGGTATGAGGTGAAATAATGGATGATTATGTTTTAACAAGAAGAAGTGTTAGAAAATTTAAAAATGAATCAATAAATAAAAAAGATGTTGATTTATTAATAAGAGCTGGATTTAGTGCGCCAACTGCTAGAAATCAAAAATCAAAGGAATTTGTGGTTGTTGATAACAAGGATGTTTTAAATAAGCTTGCTATGGTATCTAATCATTCTTTATTCATTAAGGATGCACCGCTTTGTATTGCTGTAATTGGTGAGGATAAAAATAAATTATTAACTCCTTTAATGGCAGACCAGGATTTAGCAAGTGCTACAACTGCTATTTTAATTATGGCAAGAAGCTTAAATATAGGCTCATGCTGGATTGGTATTTCACCAATTGAAGAAAGAATGAGCAAGGCTAATGAAATATTAGGTATCAATGATGGCCGCTTTGTTTTTTCACTTATAGCCTTAGGCTATCCAAATGATGATAAGGCATTTTATGATGCTAAAAAAGAGGATTATACAAAGGTCTTTTATAATGAGGTGAAATAATGCCAGAATTACCAGAGGTTGAAACCGTAAGAAGAGTTTTAGAATCAGAAATACTTAATAAAAAAATTATTAATATTGAAATATTCTATGATAAAATTATTGAAGGAGATAAGAATTTTTTCCTTAATAATGTAATTAATCATTATTTTAAAGAAATTAATAGACTCGGTAAATATTTGATTTTTAAGCTTGATGATGATAATTATGTTTTAAGCCATTTACGAATGGAAGGTAAATATTTTTATGAGAAAAATGATTTTCCATTAAATAAACACATTCATTTAGTCTTATATTTTGATAATGGCTATAAGCTAATGTACCAAGATGTTAGAAAATTTGGTAGACTTGAATATAAAAAGGCTAATGATTTATATACTACTCCCCCATTATCATTACTTGGCTATGAACCATTTAAAAGAAATTATGAAGATTTATTTAACAAACTAAAGAATAAGCATATTCCTATCAAAAGCGCTCTTTTAGATCAGCATATTTTAGTAGGACTTGGTAATATTTATGTCGATGAGGTATTATTTAGTGCTAAAATTAATCCTTTAAGAATAGCTTCATCTATAACAAAAGCTGAATGTATGCAAATAATTGATGAAGCAGAAAAAATTTTTAATAAGGCAATTGAATATAAAGGTACAACTATTAGAAGCTATACATCATCAC
>CALCWU010000110.1 GCA_937905855.1 uncultured Mollicutes bacterium | reverse complement strand
TCCTTGTCCTTTAAATCCATTAGACAAAGCTTAATATTTTTGTTATCTAATGAAGCATTTATTATTAATTCATTTTGTGTATTAATATGATATGCTTCTAAAATATGCTGATAGCCATTTTCAGTATAGCCCATATTGCTTTCAACCTTTTTGATGCAATCAGGCATTACTACATTGATATTTGCTTCCAAATGGAATACATAATCAAAGCTTGCATCCTCTTTTGCTTGAACTAAATAATTATCCCACAAAATATTATCTTTAATTTCAACATCACGAGTATAACATACACCAGGATATACATCCTCATGCTTACAAACAATGTGACAAGGATTGTAGGAAATTGTATCACCCTTTGTTGTCGATGGCACATTTTCACCATTTCTAATAATTGTATTGTGAGCTAAAGACATTCTATGCCATTCCTTACACATCTTTGATTGATAGCCAGCGTTAGATAAATCTCTACTTATTCTATCATTTTTATACATTACTTCGATGTTTATTAAATCAGGATGAGCATGCGATGGGCCATTTAAGCCGTATTTAACAAAAACATTTAAGTAATCATTTCTAAGCATTGCATAGTTAGAATTAGGGAAATTCTTAGTTGATTGCTTAACTGGAACATAATCGTTATATTTATAGTCAATATTAAGTAACAATCTTTCATATGCAAATTTATTATCTATATAATAAGGCTTTGAAAGTGGAAGTGGAGTTCTTGGATTAGGATTAGCTTCAATATTTTTTAAAATATTACCAACCTCACTATCTTCACCAAAAACATGACTTGCAACATGATAAATATAGCTATATGTTTTTAAATTAATGCTTGGCCAGCCATCATTTGGATTTGGCAAATATTGGTTATCAAATGAATAATTATAAGCACTTATAAACATCATCATAACCTTATTCTTTGCTTCCTTAATAAATGGATGATTATAAATTTCACTAAACAATAAGAGTGGACTAATTCCCTCTAATGTAAAGAAATTGTAGTGAATAGATCCTTCATACCAGAATCCATCAGATGTAACACCCTCTCTAATTTGTCGATAGATGTTAAATTCACCATTAAATACAAAATCAATCATTTCCTTATCATTAAAATATAAGCCAATCAAACCAATTGCTGATATATTCCAACAACGGATATTATGGATTGCATTAACCTGTGGACGTAGTAAATGATATATTTCCTTAAATAGATTTTCATAAACAAAATCCTTGAATTCTTTATCAATATCATTTTTTACAATTTCCAATGCTTGAATCATTCTAATTGCTATAATTGATTCGTTTAAGCCCTGAGGTAGGATTCTTCCGCACCCCCAATTCATATCATCATATGAATCAAAGACTTCTCTTTCTTTATTATGAATCTTAAACTCCTTATAATGCTTAGCATAAAAGCTCATAAGATCCTTCAAAACCTTAAGATAGTGTTCATCATTATTAAAGGCATAAACACCAGCAGCCTTCCACATTGTTAAAACTGCTTGATTACGATAGAAATAGGTCCATACACCATCATAAAGCTCGCCTTGATAATTCTTACCACAAACAGAGCATATGTGATCATGTGGCTTATGAATGTCAAATATTAATCTACCACCATCATAATCACAAAAATAATTATGGCCCCATTCACTATTCTTTTTTGGATCATCATGAAATTCACTATAAAATTCATCAACTTCATTTTTAATCTTATCTATTACGCCTTTATATTCTTCATTTTCTAAAAGGCATTTCCGATAATTAGCATTCAAATATTTCATTTAATCCTCCTTGATTTATGTCTTGCTTCATATTAGAAGCAATGACATTTCTTCCATTGATATTTAAATAGCTAGCATTTAGCATAATCACATTAGTTATTTTATTATCCGAATAATCAGCAATTAAAAGTTCACCATCAAAATCAAATGTTTGATCCTTTTTAAAGCAAATAATTCGTTTATTATTAATAATGATTCGCTTATTTTCATACTTTATATCTACATCATTCAAATTAATTATTTCAACGCCTATTGCATCCTTACAAGGTATTAAGGTTTTTGCTTCTAATGTATAAAGCGTAGTTTTACAAATTTTGTCAGGCTCCTGTGTTGTCATAACTCCAGAAACATCCTGAACATATTCCTTAATTATATAATCAGAATCAAAGTATGCCATATATTTCATTGATTCAAGGCCATTATTAATATTATAGACATTCTTGCGTTTATCCTTAATTGCCTTTGGTTCTGTATTAATAATGCTTTGATAAATATGCTTATCCTCACTTATAAATCTATTTATATAGATAATATAATCAAGATTATCAGATATTAAGGTTCTACTTACCTCATTCATTTTAAGCTCTAGTGGATAAATAGCCTGGTTAGATAGCTTTGCTATATAAAGCTTATCAAAGCAATAAAACTTATCAACGCTACCATAGTATTTACTGATATTATAGTTTGGATTTTTTTCAACTCTTTTTTTCAAAGAATCCAAATATACATCACTACAATTTGAAGCATCACTATAAACACCATCAACTAATAATACGCTATGATTTTGAGGCATTATATTTCGATTATAGCCATCATCAATTACCATATATGAATTACCTTTAGTAATAATATAACTCAAATTATCAGAATGATGATGACCAAGAGCCATAATTTTATTTTTAGTCTTTTTATAATATTCTGTACCTATTTTCCATTGCTTTTTACCACCAGGGTAACCACATTTTATGGAAAACACTGTAGAGTTTTCATCAAAGCCATTGCGTATAGCTATCAATCCTAAATCATCAAATTTACGATATAAAGGTAAATCATTAAGATTTTTAGGAGCAATGTTAGGATTGTACCACAAAAAGCTTAACCAAGCCTCAGGCATAATACCAGGCTTAATTTTACTCAAATACTGTTCCTCGTAATAGTGATCATTCAATATTAAATCACCCATATATTGAGCATAGCCATTATTATATTCACTTGCAAATTTATAATACATTGCAATACTATTTGAGCTATGTCTATCATGACAATCACCAAAATTCAACTGCATATGAAGATTACTAGCTGATTGATATAAACGATAATAGAAGGTATTTTCCAAGAATTTAGACTTCTTAAACAAATTCTTTTTAGTTCTATTATTATATAAATCGGCATAGATCATTAGCCATAATACACCATAGCGCCAATAGGTTACACCTTCATAATCACTACCATCGTCTGCTAAGCAATCAAATACAGTTGATATATCCTTTTCAGCAACCTCTATATAGCTCATAGCCTTAGGAAATTCGTCCTTTATTGCATAGCCACAAGCTGCAAGACCTGTCATATTAATCCAATTATGATTTTGGAAATAATTAACTGGCCAACCTGTATCATTTTCCATCTTATACTTATACATTATTTGTGACTGAAGAATCAGTTTATCCAAAACAATCTTTTTAAGCTCTGAACTAAACACATCATTTAGCCATTGATAAGAAATCGAAAGGCCAAATAAAATCCAAGAAGCACTTAAATCAACATTTACCAAATGAGCATTTCCCCAATAAGGATATGAACAAACAATTTTAATAAATTTTTCCAAATCATTTAAATATCTTTCTTCATTAGTCAGTAAATAAAGAAGCGATAGATTCATAATAGCTTGGCAAAAGTAGGTTGTACTTTCCTTTGGTGGAGTAAGTGATAAATTCATTGTATGATATAACTCACCTTGTTCAACAAGCTTATAAAATAGTTTTTTCCTTGGTCCAGTTATTTCTTCTTTAAGCTTATCTAAGGAATCAATTAAAAAATACTCTTTC
>CALCWU010000109.1 GCA_937905855.1 uncultured Mollicutes bacterium | reverse complement strand
TTATTCATTGCATCACCAAGTGCATCAACATCATTAGTATAATTACTCATTATTTCTCCATGAGTTTTCCAATCAAAATATGAAAGAGGTAACTTTTCCATATGAGTAAACATATCATTTCGCATTTCAAAAATAATTTTTTGAGCTAAATAAATCATAGTTTGCGTATAACCAAGGGTTGATAAAACTCCTACTCCATAAATAGAAATCTCAAGCAAAATAGCCTGCCACAAGGAATTATATTTTGTTCCTTCAGCATAATCATCAATAATAGGTCCAAGCATATATGTTCCAAGTAAATTAGCAAGTCCAGATGTTGTAACTAAAATTGCAACAACTAAAAGTAAAAGCTTATGCTTACCCATATAGCTTAAAAGCTGTCTAACTGTTTTTTTAAGATTGTCAGGTCTTTTTCTAACACCAACTGCAGCCATCATCTCACCCCCTTCATTTGAGCATTATACAAATCTTTATAAATATCGCATCGCTTCAATAATTCATCGCTTGTACCAACATCTATAATCTTACCATTATCCATAATAATTATTCTATCAGCATCAATTACTGATGTAATTCTTTGGGCAATAACTATATTTGTGATATCCTTAATAGCACGAATCTGCTTCATTATTTTTCTTTCAGTTTCCATATCACAAGCAGATGTAGAATCATCAAATATTATTATTTTAGGATTTTTCAATAGTGCTCTTGCAATACAAAGTCTTTGCTTTTGACCACCAGATACATTTACACCACCCTGACCTAAATCGTAATCAAGTCCGCCAATTCTATCTAAGAACTCATCAACGCAAGCAATCTTGCAAGCTTTTAAAAGTTCTTCATCACTAGCATTTTTGTTGCCCCATAATAAATTTTCTTTAATGCTGCCACTAAATAATACATTATTTTGTAATACTATCGATACATTATCACGAAGAACTGTTAAATCATAATCTTTAACATTAATATCATCAATCATTACACTACCATTATTAACATCATATAAACGACAAATTAAAGAAACAAGTGTCGACTTTGAAGAACCAGTACCTCCAAGTATTCCTATACTTTCACCAGGTCTAATATGAATATCAATATCATCAAGTACATTTTCTCCAGTACCTGACTTATATTTAAAGGAAACATGATTAAAATCAATTTTACCACTATTTAAAGTCATTACTGGATTATCATTATTTTTAATTGTGGGATTTTCATTAAAAATCTCATTTAATCTTTTACTAGAGGCAAAGCTTCTATTAATTAACAAAAATGCGTTAGAAATCATCATTAGGGAGTTAACTACCTGCATAATATATGACATCATTGCTGATAAGCTTCCTACCTCTAAATCGTTATTATGGACTAATTTTGTTCCAAAATATAAAATTAATACTGTTACACTATACATAACAAGCTGAAATGAAGGCTGATTTAATTGAGCAATCCTAAATGTAGTTTTACTTGTATGCATTACCGCATCATTAGCAGAGTTAAATTTTTCCTCCTCATGCTCTTCTCTAACATAAGCCTTAACAGTTCTTATAGCTGTAACATTCTCTCTAACTACACCATTAAGTGAATCAATATTTGTTTGCAAAACATTGTATTTCGGTGCTGTTTTTCTAATTATTAAAAATAAAATCAAAGCCAAAATCGGAGTAAAAACAATAAATACCCAAGCTACCTTTGGAGCCAAAATAAATGATAATACAACACCCATAATAAGCATTAATGGTGCTCTACACAAAGGGCGCATACCTCCAGCAATAGTATTTTGCATAACATTAACATCATTTATAACTCTTGTTATTAAAGATGTAGTCTGAAAATGATCAAGATTTGAAAAAGAATAGCTTTGAATCTTTTTAAAAGCTTCTTCACGAAGAGTAAATGAAAAACTTGTTACCATTTTAGCATTCGCTTTAGAATATAAATGGCCTAAAACTAATGACAAAATAGCACAAACAATTATTTCTCCACCAGAAATATAAATTTGTCTCATATCATGTAACTTAATACCCTTATCAATTATATCCTTCATAAAAAAAGGAATTAATAGTTCAAAAAAAGTTTCAAATACAATTAATAAGAGTGTAATTATAAAATATTTTTTGTACTTAAATAGATATTTAAGAATTTGTTTTAAATCTTTCATTATATCACCTTTCTAAGCAAATAAAATCCCTATATAAAATAGAGATTTAACACTTGTTTATTATACACCATTTTTAATTGTCGTCAAGATAAAATATGACCGAAAATACCCTCACTAGATATTTCATCAATATGAACTAATTTACACTGCTTCAAATTCTTTTCATCATAAGGAACAATGACTCTTAAATAATTTGATGAATGACCTACCATATATTTATCTAAGTACTTTTCTTCAAAGATAACCTCAACGTCCTTATTCAAGAAATTCTTTTCATAGTTTAGAGCCAACTCATTTGATAAGGCAATTAAATCCAAAGTTCGCTCCTTTTTTACACTATCCTTAACCTGTGGCATATCATATGCCTTTGTTCCACTTCTTTTTGAATAAGGAAAAACATGAAGACCAGAGAAATTAACTTTCTTAATGAATTCTTTTGTTTCATTAAAATCCTCATCTGTTTCATAAGGAAATCCTACTATTACATCAGTTGTAATGGCAATATCTGGTCTAACCTCACGAATTCTCGTTATTTTATCATAAAAGAATTTAGTATCATAGCGACGATTCATTAGCTTTAAGATTTTATCGTTACCTGTTTGTAAAGGTAAATGTAAATGATTGGCCATTATTTTATTATTTTTCATTATATCTAATAGCTTATCATCAATTTCATTAATTTCAATTGAAGATAAACGAAGTCTTTTTAGCTTAGGAACATCTTTAAGAATTTTCTCAATTAGGTCTGATAATCTTTCTTCGCCATCAAAATATTTTCCAGTATGAATTCCCGCAAGAACAACCTCTTCATATCCCATATTAGTAATTCTTTGTAATTCTGCAACAACATCAAAGCTTTTCTTACATCTGATTGGCCCTCTTGCATAAGGGATGATACAATATGAACAAAAATTATTACAACCATCCTCAATTTTAACAAAAGCTCTTGTATGATCAAAGGTTGTAACCTCTAATGGCTCATATTCCTTCATATTCATAACATCAATTACATGACTTATTTTATTTTTTCGATTTTCTAGTACTTGTTTAACAAGATTTAAAGCTTCCATCTTATTACCATTACCAATAAAAACATCGACGCCAGGAATTTCTCTTGCTTCCTTTGAAGTTTGAATATAGCAGCCCATTGCCACTACAACTGCATCTTTATTATATTTTCTTGCCTTATGAATCATTTTTCTACTTTTAGCGTCAGCCATATTTGTAACTGAACAGGTATTGATTATAAAAACATCACTTTCAGCTGATGGCTCACAAATAGTAAAACCGTTTTCTTCAAATAAATTCATCAAGGCATTTGATTCATAAATATTTACCTTACATCCTAAGGTAATAAAGCTTACCTTCATTTTACACCTCTAAAAAATAGTGGCATATATAATGCCACCTTAATTATTACAAACCATTCTTGTACTTACGATAAGCAATAGTAGTTAATACTAATGCACCAATTTCAATTCCAATTAAGCAATAAGATGAAAGCATATAATCAAATAATGCATAATATATTGCTAAACCTACACTATAATTAGCACTTAAGCTTACTGCCTGATCGATAAAATAAATGCACATAGCAATTAAAGAAATAACTAAAAATACAATTTGTGTTTTGTATAAAAAGCCAATTATACCTGTTTTATTAACTTGATTTGCTGACAAACTGATATGCATATGGCTTAACATCCTTATAATTTTCATTATCGCCCTTATTATCTTCAACTAAGGGATTAATAAAGAATAAATCTCCATTTCTTTGATCCTCATATAAATGAAAAACACCTTTATAAAGCTTGCCAACAGTAATTTCCTCAAGGTTCGTAAAATCAATACTATCAGGACTAGCTTCATCCTCAACACTAAATAAGCCAAGCTTTACCATAGTTACAGCTTTTTCCATTAATTTTCTATGCTCTGCTTCTAAGAGCATCTTTTCATATTCCTTCATAGTAGCCTCCAAAAAACATTATATCTAATTATATCATCATAAAATGCTGGCTTCAATATTTTTTTACTAAAAAAAAGAATACCTAAAATATAAGTATTCTTCTTTATAGCATTATTTACCAAAAAATGACTTAAATTTATCCCAAGGAGACTTTTTGTTTGTTTTTTCTATTTTTCCTAATTGCTCTAACAATGATTTTTCATCATCTGTTAAATTAGTTGGAGTTTCAACATGAACGATAACATATTGATCTCCCTTGCTTCCACCCTTTGGATTTTTAACACCTTTGCCCTTTAGTCTAAATTTAGTTTCAGATTGAGTACCTGCAGGAATTTTAAGCATTACGTTTCCTTCAACAGTAGGAACCTCAATAGTATCACCTAAAGCAGCTTGAGTAAAGCTTAAAGGAACCTTTAAACTAATATCTGATCCATCACGAACAAAGTTTTTATGAGGTAATACATGGAAGGTAATGAATAAGTCGCCATTGGGACCTCCATCCATACCAGCTCCACCATAGCCCTCCATTCTAAGAGTCATGCCTTCATCCATACCGGCTGGAATCTTAAGTTCTACATCCTTAGTCTTTCTAACTCTTCCACTACCGCCACATTTTTCACACTTTTTAGTAACAATTTTACCACTACCATGACACTTAGGACAAGTAGTTCTTGATTGACTCATACCAAAA
>CALCWU010000108.1 GCA_937905855.1 uncultured Mollicutes bacterium | reverse complement strand
CATTTCTTAAATAGGCATAATAGCGATTATCTTTATTGATCCATCTATCATACCAAGATTGCCATTTTTCTTTATTAAAATCAATTGTTCCACCATAATCATAATTATATTTCATCGTCAAATCATCACTAAGAAGATGCATGCGATACCATAAATCCTCTAATTTTGGAACATAAGCCTCTACACTTTTCATAAATATCACCAAAAAAATTATATTATGAAAAAAGAAAAAAAGCAAATCCATTTTAATCTTCTCTTATATAATGAAACCAAAATATAAAAATTATCACTATTAAGAATAATAATATACCTACACTAGATATTATCGATAAAATTACCATATCACTATCATAACCATTATTAACCACAATTAAAGTGTTTTGTAATGTTAAAATTGAAACGCCACATTCAATAATATTAAGTATTAATATTTCTCCTGCAAATAATTCATTGTTTTTCTTAATATATAAATATTTTCTTACTACCATAACTATTTTATAGGTAGTATAAGTTGCTATAGCAATTGCAGGAATAATACTAAAGCTAATATTTCTTTCATTCCTAATCATTAAAACTGCAGGAAAAATTAAAATGATAGTAATTATGATACTAGTTATCTGCGTTATATTAAACATAACCTTTGATTTTTTATTAAATGAGATTAATACTCTGAGAATAAGCAATATTATATAATAAAAGAATATTGAAAAATTCCAAACAAGCTTATATTTAAAGCCAAAATAGCCATTATAAATACTAAACAGGACACCAGTAACAATTGAAATATAAAATGATAAATCGATTCTATTTTTTCTACTTCTTAAATAATTAGATATTTTCTCCATATTTTTCATTTATTTCTTTTATCATTAGACATTCAGAAATCAAATCAATCACCTCATCAATTTCTAATTTATAATCATCATCTAACCACTTCATAATTATAGCAATCATTCCATTACAATAAAAGCTCAATATATATTTATGCTTAAATACTGGTACATTATACATATCTAAAATTGGCTTTAAATAATCACTATACATCATTTCAAAAGCTGATGAGGCATTAAATAATTCTGGCTTATTTACCGTTAATTTAAAAATATTCCTATTTTCTTTAATAAATTGTAAGTAAGGTTTTAGATACTTAGGTGTAACTAATATAAGCTTTGATTTTTCTTTATTCTTGATATTTTCAGAAACCTCATTTGAATCCTCAAAGTTCGAATAAAACCTTTTATTTATTAGTTCTATGGTTTCACTTAATAAATCATCAATTGTTTCATAATGTAAATAAAATGTAGAACGATTTACCATCGCTTTATTACAAATTTCTTTAACCGTTATATAAGCATATTCTTTTTTAGCAAGTAGCTCAATTAAAGCCTCATCCATAAGCATAGCGGTATTAAAATATTTACTTTCATTTTTATTCATAATACCGCCTCATTTTTATTCTTCTTCGGCAATTTCTTTAGCCAAGGTAATTATATCATAGGCATATTTCTTTTTGCTAGCCTCTAATATTTTTTTGTATAGTGGATAATTAATACCAGCAAGTACCATACCAATTATCCCAACAATTATTCCTAAAACAAACATAAGAGTTGAACCATTACCAATTACCTTCATTGATAAGCACATACCAACACCCATAATTAAAGCAGCTGCAATACCAAATGTATAAGTAAATATTTCAGCTGGAAGTTTAGCCTTCTTATCTAATTTTCTTAAAGCAACAACCTTTGATTTATCCTTTATTGCATATTCCTTTGCGATTGACTCTGCATAAATTTTATCTGTATTCATTCATATATCCTCCTTAAATACATCTATATTTTAGCTGATATACGAACACATTCAAACAACACAAACAAGTATTTTTGTTGATTTATACTATTTTGTTAAATGATCATAGTGACAATCACATTCATCAAAACCTTTAGCAATTGTATGCTCTCTTGTAAATTTTGTATTATTTAAGGCAGCCATATCATAATCTAATGTACACATTGCCTCTATATATTTTTCCAAATTTAATTTTTTCATTAAATAACAAATTCCACAGCTATGAAAAATTGCTGTATATTTATTTATATCCTCACCATCAATAACATCAAATGTCCAGGAATAAGGATTAGTATTCTTTTTACTATTTAAAGCCTGTTCCTTTAATTTATCTCTACCCTTTTTTGTATATGCCTTACTCTTGTTAGCAAATTTTTTCATAATCATATTTTCGCACATTGCCTTGCGATAAAAAACACGAATTTCTTCTACATCATATTCCTTGGAAAATGACAAAAGAATAGAAGACAGCATAGCACAATTCAAAATATTATATAAAAATCTATCTCCTTTAGAAAATTCATCAATGCTATAAATTATTTCCTTATATTTTATTTTAGCCTTTTTCATAACTAAAGAAGCATTTTCTTCCTTAAATAAATTTTTAATTTGTCTTTTAAAAGATTTTTTAAATGTAAACCACATCATTTTAGGCATTAAATTATATTTCATTTTTCCAACCTGCAATTTCTCTAACTATATTATCTTCAATATCAATTCTTGTCCTCTTACACTCTTTTTTATAACCAGCTACAGCATGAAAGCACAATCTAACAAATAATCCAGATCCAATTGGTAGCATCATCTTTAGCATACTTTGTGGAAATACAAAATGTGTTCCATGTTCATAAATTAAATATAAAGGCTTAGATTTATGTTCAATTTGATTTAATCTTTCTTCCATACGCTTTATATATTTGACAGTATCCCATAGGGCATCATCCTTAGCACCAACAAGAATTAATCTTCCATTTATATTTTCAATCTTAATTTTTTCATCCTCAGTAATTGGATGAACCGCCTCAGAATCATTAAATAGCTTCAAAGAATTTATCATATCCTTATTCTTCTTTGACTCTTCCTTAATAACCTCATAATATTTAGGATGTTGATAGCAAAATGGCATATAAGGCAATGGTTTTCCCTTATATGTAAATAATGATTCACCTGGAATTGGCCATTCTTTCGCTCCATCCTTATTTCCCTGATCAAAGCCTTGCCAAATAAAATCACTTGGCGTTAAAGCTATTGTAAGTGTTAAATCCGTAAAAAGTGAAGCG
>CALCWU010000107.1 GCA_937905855.1 uncultured Mollicutes bacterium | reverse complement strand
TTCGGCAAGAGAAATATCAGTTTCTGTAATAGCACCTACTGCATGACGAATAATTGTAACCTTATAATCCTCAACATTAATTCTTTGAAGAGAAGCACAAAGTGCCTCAACAGAGCCTTGAACATCACCTTTAACGATAACATTAAGCTCCTTAGTTTTATCTAGGGCCTCAACCATATCTGCAAATGTTTTTGGCTTAGATGATAAGGCAACCTCATCCTTACGACGATTAGCACGAGCCTCAGCAATGTCTCTTGCCTTATGCTCATCAGAAAATACCATAAACTTATCGCCAGCAAGAGGAACTGCATTTAAGCCTGTTACAACTACTGCTTGACTTGGCTCTGCCTTATTATATTTAATGTGACGATCGTCCTCCATAGAACGAATCTTACCATAGGTGTCACCGCAAACGATGACATCGCCAACCTTTAATGTTCCATTTTGAACTAGGAAGGTTGCAAGCGGACCACGACCACGGTCTAACTGAGCCTCAATAACAGTACCCATAGCTAAACGATTAGGGTTAGCCTTTAAATCAAGCATTTCAGCTGTTAATAAAACCATTTCAAGTAATTCATCAACACCTTGACCCTTTAAAGCCGAAATATTAACAAAAATAGTATTTCCGCCCCACGCCTCAGGTACTAAATTAAATCTAGATAACTCCTCCATAACACGCTCTGGACGTGCTGCAGGCTTATCAATTTTATTTACCGCAACAATTATTGGACAGCCTGCTGCCTTAGCATGAGCAATAGCCTCCTCAGTTTGTGGCATAACACCATCATCAGCTGCAACAACTAGAATAACAATATCAGTTATCTGCGCACCACGAGCACGCATATCTGTAAATGCTGCATGGCCTGGAGTATCAATGAAGGTAATTTTATTACCATTCTTTTCAACCTGATAAGCACCTATATGCTGTGTAATTCCGCCAGCCTCACCACTTGCTACACGCGAATTTCTTATTGTATCAAGTAATGTTGTTTTACCATGGTCAACGTGACCCATAATTGTTACAACTGGTGGTCTTTTGACAAGACTTGCTTCATCATCTTCAATAACAATTTCATCAAATCTTGTTTCATCTGTAATAATTTCATCTTTAATTTCAAAGCCATATTCAAGAGCTAATAACTCAATAGTTTCCCTTTCAAGACTTTGGTTTTGATTAGCAAAAATGCCAGCCTCTAAAAGCTTTTTAATAATTTGAGCATTACTCTTGTTTAAAGCAGTAGCTACCTCTGCTACAGTCATACCTTCCTTATAGATAATTGTAGTATCAGTTGCTTGATTAGCCTTAGCATTAGGAATATTCGCAACGCGCTCTTCCTTTTTATTCTTCTTACCCAATATCTCACCTTATTTCTTTAAAATTTTTAGAAAACCCTCATCCATAATCCCTATAACATATCTACCCTCTTGGCCAATTGCCAAGGAAAGCTCAAAGCTAGTATAGTCTTGGTTTACCAAAACATCATAGAATTTAGCCTTATCTAAAATCTTCTTTTTACCTGTGTTAGAGATATCTTTAGCTAAAAAGATATAGCATACCTTATGCTTACGTAAATTAGCAATAGTCAAATCTGCACCACTACATAAGCCACGGGCTCTAGCACACAAGCCTAAATTTCTTAAAATATCATCCATTATAATAAATTCCTCAATTCATCATAAATTTCATCGGGAATTTTGCAATCCAAATGACGTTCAAGTGCCTTTGTTTTTTGGGCCTTATCGATAATATCCTTATCCTTCTTTAAATAAGCACCTCGACCATTAGCCTTACCCTTTAAATCAACACTAACATTGCCATCCTTATCTCTTACAATTCTAAATAAATCCTTTTTTTCAAGTGTTTCTCTACTAACAACACAGCTTCTTAATACTGGCTTTTTATTTTGCATCAATATTTAGTCCTTCGTTTAATAAACCTTCTTCAAAGGCTTTACTTGTTGGCTTAATATCAATCTTCCAGCCACATGATTGAACTGCAAGTCTAACATTTTGACCAGATTTACCAATTGCAAGTGATAATTCATTATCAGGGACAACAGCAAGTGATGTTTTATGAATAGGATCAATTTTTAAAACTGTTGTTACATGAGCTGGCTGTAATGATTTTTCAATAAGCTTTGCAGGATCATCGCTCCACTCATATAAATCAATCTTTTCACCATTTAAGGCTTTGCAAACCTCTTTAATTCTTGCTCCACCCTCGCCTACACATGAGCCGATTGGATCAACCTTTGAATCATTTGAATAAAGAGCAATTCCCTTAATTTCAATAATGCCCTCAGCAATTTCAGGAATATAGTTTTCCATTAAACGAATAACTAAATTTCTTTCACTTCTTGAAACACTAACCTTAGGGTCCTTAGTAGTTTTTTCTACCTTTTTAATGTAAACATTAACATAATCCTCATTATGAAGATCATCATTTGGAAGTAAGTCACTTTTTGGAAGGAAGGCATAAACATTATGTGATAAATCAAGAGTAATAAACTTACCATCTGGATTTATATCAACTACTCTAGCCTTAACCATTTCATTTTCCTTTTCCTTGAAATAATCATAAGCTTTTTCACGCTCTAGGCTCTTTAAATTTTGTGTCCAAGTACTCTTAGCAGCACCAATTCCTGTTCTTGAGAAATTTTTAATATTAATTGGCTGCTCAACTATATCACCAACCTTATAGCTAGGTTTAATTTTAATTGCATCCTCAAGTAGCATTTCCTCAATTGGATTTTCTTCTTCAGTTTCTTCTTCGCTATATTGATCTACAACCTTGTGAACTGAATACATCATTATTTCACTTTTTTCAGGCTTCATTTCAACACGACAAGACGCATGACCATAAATCTTTTTAAATGCGTTTTGTAATGATTTAGCAAAAGTCTCATAGATAGATTCTACGCTAACATTTTTTTCCTTTGCCAATTCTTCAGCCTGCTTAAAAAATTCCTTATTAATCATTTTTTACTCCTCCTATATTTTTACCGCAAGTCTTATTTTTAAAACATCATCATATGAAATATTTACCATCTTTATTCTACCCTTTAAATTAATCTTTAAAGTAAGAATATTATCCTTAAAGTCCTCTAAATAACCCTCATAAACCATTTTATCAACCTCGACATGGACATATTTAGAAATACTTTCAGCAACTTCACTAGCATTTCTAAGAGCCTTTTCTGCACCAGGTGAAGAAACCTCTAGCATATACTCCTCCATATCCTTGTCATATTGATCAAGCTTTGAAGATAAATAATCATTTGCAAGTGCTAGGGTATCGACATCTATTCCACCCTTTTTGTCAATTAAAACCTGTAAGGTTAAATAGCCATATTCTCTAACAAACTTAATATCATATAATGATAAATCATTTTTATCACAATATTCTTGCATAATATTCTTTACAACCTCTAAATCCATTTCCTCACCTCTATTAATTAAAATGAGTGAGCAATGCTCACTCTAGTTTGACTCCTATTACTTATAATATAGCATATTATTAACTTATATGCAAGTATCTTACAAAAATTAATTCTCTTTTCATTTATTTTCACTTGATTTTCTTGAAGAAAACGGCTTTTTAGGTTATACTATTAATAACTATAAGATAGTATTTGGAGGCTTTAT
>CALCWU010000106.1 GCA_937905855.1 uncultured Mollicutes bacterium | reverse complement strand
CTTCCATTTATAAGTAAATATAGCGCATTATTTAATAAATTAATGTTTATTGTATCTTCATGATAGTATTCATTCAAATTAAAATCAGCACATCTTTTGCCCTCAAATATTTTCTCTTTTTGTTCTTTGATAAAGATAAATTCAAAAACATAAAAGCCAATTATTATTACGAATAAAGTTATAAATGCTAAGATCAAAAAAAACGTAAATGTATTTTGCTTAGTTGCAACATATAAAAATAAGAAGAAACAAACGAATGCAATAATCTTTGCCGTATTATAAGCAGTTTTGTGAAAAATGCCATATGGTAATTTTTCATTGAAAAAAGCAAATAATAAAAAATCAATAGCAGCTATAATAATGTACATTCCTAGTAAGAAATAAATATAATCAAATGAAAAATTTTCAATAATAATTATTAAATCGAAAGCAATAAGAGAACCAATTTTTAATGCAGGCAATTTTCCCTTAATGAACAAAAAATCCACAAAAATTAATGCATTAGTAACAACAATATTAATTATGCCATAAATTTGACGATCAATTGTGTTTAATTGAATTCCAATTATAATAAATAAGAGATTAATACAAATATTAATTATACTAAAAAATAAGAGAATTTTTTTATTTTTCATAAAACACCTCATTATTTAATAAAAAATACCCTTTTAAAAGGGTATTTATAATTATGCAAGAGGATAAACTGATACTTGCTTTTTGTCGCGTCCTTTGCGCTCGAACTTAACTGTTCCCTCAATCATAGCAAATAATGTATCATCGCCACCGCGACCAACATTATTACCAGGGAAAATTTTAGTTCCTCTCTGACGATAGATAATTGCTCCAGCCTTTACATATTCGCCATCACTTTTTTTAGCACCTAAACGCTTTGCTTCTGAATCACGACCGTTCTTAGTAGAACCTACTCCTTTTTTAGAAGCAAATAATTGTATATTAAGAATTAACATATTTGGTACCTCCTAGTTTTCATATTTTATATATCTTGGGTATTGCTTTTGTAACTCATCAAGAGTTTCAATCAAATTAACCATTACTGTATCAGCAATAAAATTTGATTTTTTTACTTCTAATCGAAAATAGCCTTCATCACATACCAAATCAATTACATTAGTATTTAAATCAAGTCGTTCGATTAAATTTGCACTCATAATACATGCTGTTGAAATTGCTGCACATACTATATCGTGACCATTTTGTGCGTAGCCTGAATGACCACTCACAACTAAAAGTGTTGTTTCACTTTTATATTGAACCTTAATTTTTGTCATAACTAAGCATTAATAGCTTCAACAGTTAACTTTGTGTATGATTGACGATGGCCTTGCTTTTTACGATAATTCTTCTTGTTACGGAACTTGAAAACAACAATCTTCTTAGCGCGGCCTTGTTTTTCAACCTTAGCTACAACCTTAGCACCCTCAACATATGGAGCACCAACTTTAGTTTCATCACCTGATACTAATAAAACCTTGTCAAATGTGTAAGATTCACCTTCAGCAACTTCTAATTTTTCAACAAAAATAGTGCTTCCAACTTCAACCTTAACTTGTTTTCCACCTGTTTCAATAATTGCGTACATGTCGTTACCTCCTTTAATATTATCAAGACTCACTATTAGGGTAGTCAAAAACATTTATAACCCTTTCTAAGTGGTGCATGATGCAACATAATTATTATACATAAAATAAATTTCAATGTCAACACTTTTTTTCTTTTCAATCAACGAAATTTTATTATTCAACCAGCTTATGCCTGACTTGGATTTGTATCCTTTTTTTCTTTTGAAAAAAACCTAACAACCCTTTTTGGAAAGAAAGTAATTGTTTCTGCAATAACAAGAGGTATCATTTTCATTGATTCCTTTAATGCTTGTCTTCTAATTTCTTCTTTAGTAACAACAGCACCATCTGCAAATAAATATTTTCTAGTTATAATACCTATTCTAATAGTCATCAATGAATTTGCAATGCCTTGAATTACGCTTTCCATTAATGGCTTAACAAATGGTACGTTAGCAAGCATATTAGTTGCATTTTGCGGTAAAATATCATCCAAAGATAAATTTTCTAGTCCTTCAGCAATCAATGCTGTTCCAAAAACATTTACTGTAAGTTTTGATAAATTCTTCATTGATGGCCTAAATCCGCATTTTACAACTAATTCCTTAATCATTTTCAGATTAACAGTAAACGCTGATATCATATCCATACGTGCTGATTGAGAAATAGCTGTAGAAATCATAACAATCTTAGCGTCATGGAGAATAATTTTGTTTAATTCACCTTTAACACTTTGTTCAAAAACAAACTGCAAATTTAATAACAATTCATTCTTACTATTATATTTTGTTAATAAAATCTTTTGTTCTTCTGGCAAATCATTATTTTTTACAATGTTTTTTGCCACCTTCTTATAAATAGCAACTACCCTACTATCAGTTGGATCAAGAGTTGTTGCTATTGCTAATGATGGTGATCTTAAAATTATAATGATTGGATTTATAATTGCAAAGAAAAATATTATTATAACAAGAGCATAGAAAACATATTCTAAAATATTAGATATTTCCCTAAGCTTTGTTCCAACATTCAAAACTGAGCTAATAATTATTAACAAAAATAATAATAAACAACCACTAGCTATTACATACCAAATTATTCTAGACTTGTTCTTCTTCATTTATCCTTTTCTCCTTATTAGCCTTTAATTCTTTAAAAATTTTATAAAACAATATTATAAAACCAATACACATAAAAATAATACCCATAATCATAAAAAATATTTGGAATGTAAAATTAGACGCAAATATTAGACTTATTGATAAAACAAACTTGGGAGAATCAACAAATATTTGATTTAAATGGTGTGACGAATAAAAGCATCTACAAATTGGGATAGAAATAAAGCATACAAAAATCACCATATCCACGAAAAAGAATGAATAAAAATTAGCAAAAACAACACCAACAATTAAATCCATAATTCCTTCGATCAAATCAAAAAAATATTCTTGCTTCTCTAGCCTATCTCTATCTA
>CALCWU010000105.1 GCA_937905855.1 uncultured Mollicutes bacterium | reverse complement strand
CATTGCTGTTGGAGCAAGAAGCGCAATATTTGCTCCCTTTAAGCATCTAGGATTAATAATTATTGATGAGGCTCATGAGGATAGCTATATTCAAGATAATAATCCCCGTTACGATGCTAGCTTTGTGGCCTTAAAAAGAAGTCAAAGGCATAAATGCCCTTTAATTTTAGGTAGTGCCACGCCTAAGGTTTGTCAATATTATAAGGCTCTTAATAATGAAGCTACCCTACTTGTAATGAATAAAAGAGCTAATAATCTTAATTTGCCAAAAACAAAAATTGTTTCATTAGTTGATGAGCTAAAGGCTGGAAATAGGAGCGCACTATCCAGAGAGCTTCAAGAGGAAATACTAAATAATTTAAAAAATGATGAACAAACAATTTTATTCTTAAATAGAAGAGGATTTTCTTCATTTGTTCAATGTCGTAGCTGTGGTGAGACAATAAATTGCCCTCATTGTGATTTGGCATTAACCTATCATCAATATGGTAATTTATTAAAGTGTCATCATTGTGGCTATCAGGTAGCATTCATAAGAAAATGTCCAAGCTGTGGAAGTCAATATATTAAAGAGGTTGGAAGTGGAACTCAAAAAATTGAATCAGAGGTTAACCGCTTGTTTCCTCAGGCTAAAACCATAAGAATGGATAATGATACTATGAATAAGGCTAGCGATTATGAGAATGCATTTAGCAAATTCAAAAATAAGGAAGCTAATATTTTAATTGGTACGCAAATGATTGCTAAAGGCTTAGATTTTGAAGATGTAACGCTTGTAGGAATTTTGAATGCTGACCTTGCTTTGAAATATCCTGTTTATGATTCAAATGAGATTTGTTTTGATTTAATTGAACAGGTTTCTGGTAGAGCAGGTAGAGGTAATAAGATGGGAAGGGTCATAATTCAAACCTATTCTAAAGATCATTATGCAATAACAAGTGCTGCAACGCATAATTATGAATTATTCTATAATAAAGAAATTGAAAATAGACTTATTAGCTTTAATCCTCCCTTTTCGATGCTTATTGAGATAACTATCAAAAGTAAAGAAAAAAGAATGAGCTACGATGAGGCTAATAAAATAAGAAGATATTTAGACAAAAATTTAGATAATTCAAGAATTTTTGGTCCTAGTGAAGCAACAATCTTTAAGGAAAATGATTATTATAATTATTTAATAAATATTCAAACTAAATCTGATGGGCTAAATGATGTCTTAAGCTTTTTAGTTAATGAATATCAGGATAATAAAAAATGTAATATAGATATTAAAAGAAGGTGAAAAAATGAAAATAGTTTTTATGGGTACTCCTCTATTTGCAGTACCAATTTTAGAGGCTTTAGCTAAAAAATATGAGGTTGCCTTAGTAGTATGTCAGGCTGATCCTAAGCCAGGAAAGTTCCCGGCTGTAAAGGAAAAGGCTATTGAAATGGGTATTAAGGTTTTTCAGCCTCTAAAAATTAAAGATGACTATGAGGAGATTTTAAAGGCTGAGGCCGATGTTTTAGTTACTGCAGCTTATGGTCAATTTGTTCCTACTAAGCTTTTGAAGAAATTTAAAAAGTGTATTAATGTTCACGGCTCATTATTACCAAAAAGACGTGGTGGAGCACCAATTCAAAGAGCAATTATGGATGGAGATTTAAAGACTGGTGTTACTTTAATTGAAATGGTTAAAAAAATGGATGCTGGAGTTATGTATGCTAAAGGGGAAATTCCTATTACTGAAGAAGATACAGCAGATGATTTGTTTTATAAGCTAAGTATTTTAGGAAGAG
Organism: uncultured Mollicutes bacterium; assembly: GCA_937905855.1. Lineage (GTDB taxonomy): Bacteria > Bacillota_I > Bacilli_A > Acholeplasmatales > Anaeroplasmataceae > CAKQDS01. The sequence continues at coordinate 1,423 of CALCWU010000105.1, read as the reverse complement.
ATTTATTAATGGAAAATATTTGTGATATTGTTTCAAATCATAATTTGGGCATTCCTCAGGATGAGGATGAGGCAACAATTTCACCAAATCTAACTAAAGAAGAAGAAAAAATAGATTTCAATAAAAGTGCCTTTTTGGTTGTAAGACAGATTCATGGTCTTTCTAGTAATCCAGGTGGATATATAATGATCAATGGCAATTTAATCAAAGTATATAAAGCAAAGATAGTAAATGGCTATAATGGAAAGCCAGGTGAGGTTGTTTCAATAAATAAGCATTTAGTAATTATGGCATCAGACTATGGTGTTGAGATATTGACACTAAAGCCTGCTGGTAAAAAAATTATGCCTGCAAGTAGCTATTTAAATGGTCAAAGGCTTTTACAAATAGGTGATGTTTTGGTATAATTAATTGCTGTGGTAAGGTAGGTGGTAGTTTGCGACTTGCTAAAATTAAGGAATGGTCGATTTTTCAAAAATATTTTGGTTTTGAAGAAGGCGTTGATATAACTAATGAAACTCAGGTTTTATTTAGAAAAAATGTTGTTATAAAAAATATAATTTTCATTTCAAACCTAATTTATACCTTAATATTTGCTATTATATCTGTTGGTGAAACATCTAATTTGGTTTTAACTATTATTTGCTTTCCTGTAACGTTTCTAGTTAATAATATGCTTAAAAGAACAATATTTAAAAACAAGGATGATTTGCTGAAGCAGCAAATTGCTATGTATATTTGTTGCTTTTATATGTTTTTAACAGCAATTTTAATTTATTTGCGTTTAAAAACTAGTAGTCTTGGCTCATATCTTGGTGAAGTTGGATATATATTGTTATATTATTCATTGGTTGTTGTATCCTTCTATCAAGATAAAAAAATGCTTAAAATTGTTTTTCAATGGGTCTTTGTAATAGTAACAATACTTCATTTTACATTAACCTATAGTATTATTAGTAAGGATTATGCTTCAAGTGTTGTTTTGTTTGTGACAAAGTTTTTTGTATCAAAGGAATTTAAGGATATATTACTGAGAACGATTTTGTTATTGATATTTATGCTTGTTCTTTATTCTATTGTTAATTTATCAGTATATATGCAAGAAGAAAGAAAACAGGAGCTTATTAAAAGAAGAGCAATTCAAGAGGATTTTACAAATGTTGTTAAAAAAATATTTGATGTAACCTTGAATAATAAAAAGCGCTCTAATGATGAAATAGCTCAAATTAATATTGAAGCTGTCATGAGTAGAAAGCTAGCATCTTTAATGGGAATGCCGGTAGATGTTTGTGATGAGATAAGTGATTTTTGTACAATCCATATTCGTAAATCGGCTTCTTTAAATGAACATCTTAATTATGATAACGAAGAAGAATTTGATGAACTTAAATCGCAAACTCTTTTAGGTAGTACAATAATTTCA
>CALCWU010000104.1 GCA_937905855.1 uncultured Mollicutes bacterium | reverse complement strand
TGTAAATGGTATTATTAAAGTGTAGGTTATTGGCCTTCAGAAATGTAGGTTAATGAGCTACACTTTTTCTCTTATATGTTATACTATAACCATTATTAAATGGAGGTAAAACAATATATGAGAAAAGATATTAAAGAAAGGATGACACTAATGAAAAAAGATGGCATAAAACCTAATTATGCTGAACTAGCCAAGCAATACGGCTGTGATTATAGGACAGTTAAAAAGTACTTTGAAACCCAAGAATCAGAGACAATCCCAAGGCCACCAAAACCATCAATATTAGATCCATATAAGACTATTGTTGAGGATAAATTAAATGTTCCATGTAGTGCTACAGCAATTTATAAATTCATTCAAAAAAAGGGATATAAGGGCTGTTATAGCGTTGTTAAAAGATATTGTAATAAATATAAGGTAGAACAATATCAAAAGGCTACAATACGCTTTGAAACGAATCCTGGACTACAAGCACAAGTCGATTGGAAGGAATCTAAAATTCTCACCAACAAAAATGGGGAAATATTTGAAATAAATATATTTCTAATTATTTTAGGATATTCGAGACTTAAATATATTGAACTTACAGTTGATAGAAAACAATCTACTGTATTTCAAGGCTTAGTAAACGCATTTAAGTTTTTTGGTGGAGTACCTAAAGAAATACTATTTGATAATATGAAAACTGTTGTAGATCATTCAAAAAGCGAATACAACAAGCCTGTAATAAATTCTACTTTTTATGAGTTTTCTAAGGATATGGGATTCGAAGTGATTTTATGTAGAGCGTTTAGGCCACAAACCAAAGGTAAGGTAGAAAATCTAGCAAAAATCATGGATAGGCTTGATGCCTATAATAATGAATTTGAAACTTTAGATGAGCTTGATGAAATTGTAAGAGAACTAAATATAGATTTAAATAATGAAGTATCTCAAGCAACGAATGAAAGGCCAATAGAGCGCTTTAAAAAAGAAAAGGAACATTTGAATAAGCTACCACGAATTGATGTCTTAGAAGGCTTTATAACAAAGCCTATAACCCGCAAAGTTAGTAAAGAATCAATGATTACGTTTGGCAAATCCAAATATTCCGTTCATCCAAAGTATATTGGTAAGCAGGTAACCTTAGAGGTTAAAGCTAATACTTTGTACATCTATTATAGCAAAGAATTAGTTAAAACACACATAATTTCTAAAGAATATTTGAATTACACCAAAGATGATATGATAGAAATTTTAAAAACAGACGCATTTAAACATAAAGACGATAAATTCATAGAAGATTTTATCGATGAAAATATGGCTATATATGATAAATTAGGAGGTTAATCATGTGCTCATATGTACAATTAATAAACAATTTGGAACAATTAAAGCTAACAAAAATAAAAGAATATCTTCCAAATTATTTAGATGATAATATTAATAACAATCTTTCAGTTGTAGATATATTAAAGGAATTAACTGATAAGGAAATAGAATTTAGAGAGGATAGAGCAGCACAAATAAACCTTACTATTTCTAATTTTCCATATCATAAAACAATTAATGACTTTGACTTTAATTATCAGCCAAACATAAATAAAAACCAAATTTTAGATTTATGTAGTTTAAGATTCATTGAAACAAATTCAAATATTCTTTTTATAGGTTCAAGCGGTGTTGGTAAAACTCATCTAGCCACTTCCATAGGCATGGAAGCTTCAACAAAGCGTATAAGCACATACTTTATTCATTTTAATGATTTAATGACCAAAATAAAAAAAGCATATCAGGAAAACAGACAAGAATCTGTAATTAAACATTATTCGAAGTATAAGCTACTGATCATTGATGAAATTGGTTATTTACCAATAGAAAAGGAATATTCAAATATATTCTTTCAATTAATCGCTGCTAGATATGAAAAGAAATCAACCATAATAACAACAAATCAACCATTATCAAAATGGGGTGAAGTATTTAATGATAATACGATAGCAACAGCAATCATTGATAGATTAGTTCATCATTCATCCATAATTAAAATTACTGGTAGATCATATAGAATTAAAGATATGATTATTGATGAATCTGATTTAGATGATAAAGACTAATAACCTACATTTTAAAAGGCCATAAAGCAACATTTTTTAATTGACATTTACATTATCTCATTAAAATGTGATAATACGTATAAAAGTCCCTCATAAAATGTGATGAAGTACTCTTGAACTTCCTATTTTTTTGTGATAAAATACAACTGGGTGAATGAAAGTGTATTTAAAAAGGAAGATAGATAATTATTTGATTGAATGGAAAAATGATATTAATCATAAACCTTTAATAATTAAAGGTGTTATTGCTTAAAATGTAACCCAAAAGGTTATATTATTATATAATATAAAAGTTCAGGTTTGATTCAGATTTTCTTATGAAAATTTGGATTAAGCCTTTTATTTTTTCCAAAAATTGGTTTAGGGTGAAAAATAGCTTCACACCCCCTAGCGTATAATAGTACGTGAGGTGATGTGATTGAAGACATACGAAATCAATGGAAAAAAATTTAAAGTAGAGCGTGTTAGTGCTGATAGCAAAACACAATTAATTGATAGATTAGTTTACTTGTTAATTGACTTGCGAAATGAAAGGCTTAATTCTTCAAATCAAGGAGAAGACAATGATACAAAAACAAGCAAGTGATTATGTAGTAGCTATTTATTGTAGGTGATTTTAACATAGGATTTGCTAATTCAATTTATACATTTCCTTATTTTTGTTCATTTCTTTTAAAAGAGTTCTTAAAGAGTTTAGATTAAATAAAATTTGTGCATATTATCATAAGATAGTATGCACATTTTTTTATTTGAAAAATATAAAAGAACGTATTTCGCCAAGTATCGGAAAAATGTTGAAAAGAATATGATGATAGTATAAAATATAGATAGAATAAAGGAAAGGAATGAATTTGTTTATGAAAGAATATAAGCAGAGAATAGTAGACAATATTCTAAAACGAAAGTTGGAGGGAAAAGGTGCTGTAGTTATAGAAGGACCTAAGTGGTGTGGAAAAACTACAACGGCTGAACAATTTTCTTCAAGTATTTTGTATC
>CALCWU010000103.1 GCA_937905855.1 uncultured Mollicutes bacterium | reverse complement strand
TACCATTCAAACCAATTTCATTGCTTCCTAAAGATATATTCAAACTTATTCCTTCAACATTTAAAATTGAAATAATAGTATTAATAATAAATTCATTTGAATTATTGCTATATTTTTCAATTACAAGCTTAAATCCTTCTAATAAATCTGAAGCCTTAGCATTTAAATCAATATCATCAGTAAATGATGCAATTAATTCTTTAACTGTATCTATTATTACATCAAAGTTAGAGGCGTCGACCTTAAATCTTAAGTCGTTTAAAGCAAAATATAATGTATTATCTTGATACCATATATTAATATTAATAGTTGTATCATTACTAATTAAAGCTAAAGTAGCGTAAGCATTTTTGTTTTCATCAATGATAATTTTACCATTAATATTAAGTCCGTATGCTTCAAGCATTAAATCAATAACAGTACCATCGTTAAAGCCTGATACATAGTTTTTAATATTTCTTACAAGTAAATTTAAATCATCATATTTAAATACGTTGGTATAATTAAAGCTATTGTTAATATCAACATTAGTCTTAACCATATTTAAAGTTAAACCAGTTATAGAAATATTATCAGTAACAATATCAAATATGTTAATATTAATATTCTCACTAACATCTAATCTTACATCTATATTAGGAAGATTAAATTGGCTACCATTAACACCAATTGCTAATAAATTATTATCAAAACAAATATAATCAAATAATGTATTTAAATCAATCTTAATATTAATCAATTTTAATATTTCAGCAAATGTTAATTTAATAGCACTATTACCAATACCTAAATATAGATAATTATTAGCATAATTGATGTTAATTCTATATGCCTGTTCTAGTAGATTTATATCAGCATAGCCTGATAACTCTTTGTTATTAATGCTTAACTCGAGTAAGCCAGAAACTTTGATTTCTTGTTTTAATGCATTAACACTTAAACTAAAGCTTATTGTATGACCATCAGCAAGTAAGTTATCAATCAAGCTAGATGCAAGTAAAGCATTAACATTTAGATATTTTGCTGTAGGTATACTAACATCTTGCTTATCAGTATATGTTACATTTAAAGAGAAATTATTACCTTTTAATGAAATACCATTATTTATATTATATACTAAAACATCTAACAAGCTATTTTTAATCATTAGATTTCCATTATTATCAATAAGATAAATAGAATTAATAATTTCATTTATATCAATCTTCTTAATATCAAAGAATTCAGTAATCTTTTCAATTTGCGATTTCAAAGAATCAAAATCATTTAAATCCAATTGGAAATTCAATTCATTGAAAT
>CALCWU010000102.1 GCA_937905855.1 uncultured Mollicutes bacterium | reverse complement strand
GATTATGAGTTCAATTCCTGGTGGTGGAGATACTCCAAATCCAGAACCTGATACCGATTTAACAAAATAAATATTACGAAAAAAAGACCATTAGATTTTCATATCTAATGGTTTTTCTTTTGCCTTGTAAATATATTTAATCATTCCGTAAAGCATTATGCTTGTTGCGAATGTCCAGGCAAGTGGATCAGCAAATGTAAGCCCTAGCAGGGAATTTGCTTTAGCATCTATAGTTATTGGGCCACCATTTAATAAAGGTGGAAGAATTAAACAAATTGAGGTTCTAGCAACTAATTCACCAACTCCAGCAAGGAATGGAAATAAGGCTTTGCCAATTCCTTGAAGAGAATTTCTTAAAATAAATAGCATTCCTAAAATAAAATATAATGATAAATCACAATATAAATACATATTACCATAATGAATGGTTATATCATTAATTTTATCAGCTGAATAGAAGATATATAAATAGAATCCATTAATTGTAAGTAACAAACCAATACCAGCAAATATAACATATTCAATAAAGCCAATTATGAAAGCTTCAGTTACACCTTTTTTTACTCTTTTTATTTCATTTGCCCCATAATTTTGGCCACAATAGGATAGCATTGCAGTACCTAGGGCATTGAATGGACACATTAAGAAATTATTAAGCTTTGTTGCGGCACCAAAGCCGTTTTGAGCATATGCTACAACTACCTCACCTTGGGCATTTGTATCGAATTTGACGATTACTGATTGCATAACAATAAGACCAATACATAAAATAGAAAACTGGAATGCTAGAGGTAAACCTAGCTTTAAGTGCTTTAGCATAAATGGCATATTTCTTTTAAAATCAGCCTTGCAAGGACGATAATCCTTAAAATGATAGAATGTGTAGATGAAGCAACCTATAGCTGATACTGCTTGGGCAATAACTGTTGCGATTGCTGCACCACTTACACCCCATTTAAAAACAGCTATAAATAGTAGGTCAAGTATAATGTTTAAAACAGTGGAAATTATTAAAAATATTAATGGTGTTAATGAATCACCAATACTTCTTAAAAATGAACAAATAAGATTATAGAATATTTGGGCTATGGTACCTATGAAAATAATTAGAACATAGGTATAAGCTGATTTATAAATTTCATTTTGAACTGGTTCAGTTGATTTTGATAGGCCAATAACCTTTAATAAGGGATTGACACTAAGACAGGCTATAATTGTAAGAATAATACTTATATATAATGATAGCTTTATTTGCATTGCAAATGATTTTCTTATACCATCCTTATTCTTTTGACCAACGCTATTAGATGTGATTACAGAGAATCCAGCAGTACAGCCAAAGGCAAATTGCAAGACAATGAATACAATATTTCCAGTATTGTTTACACCAGCAACTTGATTTTCATTTAAATATTGTCCACAAATTGCAGCGTCAGCTATTGTGTAAATTTGTTGAAATAAATAACTTAAGAGAATAGGAATTGAAAAGAAGACAATAACTTTCCAAATACTTCCCTTTGTTAAATCTATAGGTTTAAATAAGGATTTTAGTTTATTTAGCATTAATAAAAACTCCTTTTTATAATTTTCGCATAAAAATTATAAATCAAATTTATAACTTGTAAATATGAAAATGATTTCATTTATTAAAATATATTGTTGTATTATTAATTCAATATGGTAAAATAATTCTAAGGATGTGAGCCTATGGTAAAAAAAGTAAAAAATCTTTTTAAAGCAATCTATAATGATATGCTACTTGAGGTTTTGTGTTTGTTATTTTTCGTTTTAGCATTTTGCTTTGAAAGACCTAGTAGTGTATTTAATGGCTATTATAAAATAATTATTAATAAATCAATTTTATTAACTGACTATATTGCGATTGCAGGGCTTGGGGCGACATTTTTAAATGTTGCTAGCATTATGCTTTTTAATTTAATTATGCTAAAGTTTATGAAAATAAGAATTAATGGTCCAATTTTTGCAGGATTTATAATGATATTAGGTTTTTCTTTTTTTGGTAAAAATATTTTTAATACCTTACCAATATATTTAGGAATATTTATTTATTCAAAAATGAAGAAAACGCATTTTAGAAATTATATTATTTCTCTTTTGTTTTCTACAGGAATTTCACCACTTGTAAGCTATACAATGTTTTCTTTTCCTATATATATAGGTTTACCGCTCGGAATAATTGTGGGTATTTTAGTTGGTATTTTAATTCCTACTATTTCTAGCCATACAATATTATTTCATAAAGGCTATAATTTATATAATACAGGATTTGCTCTTGGTATTATTTCAGTTACCTTTTATGCTATTTATTTAGGATTTAATATTAAGGTTGAAACAGTTATGCTTATTTGCAATGATTATCATAATATTTTGTTATATTTATTAATAGGCATTTCTCTTTTATTTGTTATCCTTTCTTTTATAACTGATAAAATAGTAATTATTGAATATTATGATAAAATAGCGCCTAAGTCTGGTAGATTAGTTACTGATTTTATAAATGATGCTGGTATTTCTCCTGTTTTATTTAATTTTGGTAGTATTGGACTTGTCTCTCTTTTATTTATTTGGTTATTTAAAATAGATTTAAATGGGGCAACATTTGGAAGTATTTTAGCAATTATGGGCTTTGCAAGCTATGGTCTTCATTTAAGAAATGCTATTCCGATTTGGATAGGTGCATTAATAGCTATTGTGTTAAGAAAATCTAGTTTTTCATCTGTTAGCGTAGTGATGTCATTTTTCTTTGCAACAGGGCTTGCGCCTATAAGTGGAAAATACGGCTTCTTTTATGGTATATTAGCAGGCTTTTTACATATAATGATAACACCACTTATGCTTGGCTTCCAAGGTGGATTTGATTTATATAATAATGGCTTTAGTGCCGGCTTTGTAGCAATTTTAATTGTAAATATAAAAGAAGCATTAACATTCAAGGAGGAATTTTAAATGAATTTGCAGGAACATAAAAAATGCTGTAAGATTGTTGACGAAATTATGCTTTTCTTTTTAAAAAGAAAAATTAAAGAAATAAATATGAAATATAAAGAAAATGAAAGTAATACCGTTATAGAATTTGAGGTGTTAAATTGTCCTTATGATTTAGCATTAATGCTAAAGTCCAAGCTTGCACCTCATCATGAGCGTCAATATGAAGGCTTTGGTTGGGAGCTTATGGGCGATGGTGATTTTGATGAGCTTGAAATTGCTGGTGGCTTAATTGATAGTCTTGATGTTTCTTTTAATGAGGAATTTGTTAAAATAACAATGGTGAGAAATTATGAATAAAAAGAAAATTGTTGCCACTATTCTTATAGCTTTGGGCTTTTTAGTGGGACTTATTATCAATGTTGTTCTATTAACAAAAGATTTTGCTCCTCTTAGAATAGATATTGTTATTAGAGATTTTTTTTATAACATCAGAGGCCAAAAATATGGGGCAATGTATTGGACATTTAGAATATTAACGGAATTTGGTTTCTTATATGCAATAATTGCAATTTGGCTTATTTTTTCAATTTTAGTTAAATTTGATAGAAGAAGCCTAATACTTGGTGGTGGCTCTTTAATTGTTTGGCTTATTAACACAGTGTTAAAGCTTTGCTTTTTAAGAATAAGACCAGATGAATCATTAAGATGGATGCTAGAAACATCTTCATCATTTCCAAGTGGACATTCTATGTCAGCCGCATTTTTATATGTAATACTTACTTATTACATTATTAATTCTAATAGAAGCAAGAAATTTAAAATTAGCTTTAGTGTCTTATGTCTTACTATATTAGTTATTGTTTTAATTTCAAGAATGGTTTTAGGTGTTCATTATTTTACTGATGTTTTAGCAGGATTTAGTTATGGAGTAATGTGTAGTGGAATTGCTATAATAATAGATGAAAAACTAAAAAAAGAGAATTTTACGTTTTTGAGGAATGTATTGTTTAAGTAAAACAAGTAATAAAACAAAAGATTAGGTTTGAACTTATAAAAATATTGTTTTTTTAGTTGATTTATACTATAATAGTAGTTGAGGAAAATCGTTTTAAAAATAGGAGGAAAGATTTTATGCCATTAGTTAATGCAAAAGAAATGATGGAAAAGGCTCGTGAGGGTCATTATGCTGTTGGAGCATTTAATATTAATAATTTAGAGTGGACAAAGGCTATATTACAGACTGCAGAGGAGTTACATGCTCCTGTAATGCTTGGAGTTAGTGAAGGTGCTAACAAATATATGACTGGTTATCTAGTTGTTGCTGAAATGGTTAAGGCAATGATTAAAACCTTAAATATTACTGTACCAGTTGCTCTACATCTAGATCATGGAACATATGAGGGAGCTAAGAAGGCTTTGGCTGCTGGTTATTCTTCAGTTATGTTTGATGGAAGTAAATACCCAATTGATGAAAATATTGAAAAAACAAAAGAAATAGTTGAGCTTGCAAAACAATATAACGCATCTGTTGAAGCTGAGGTTGGTGCTATCGGTGGTGAAGAGGATGGCGTTAAGGGTAATGGTGAGCTTGCTGATCCAAATCAATGTAAGGTTATCGCTGATTGTGGAATTGATATGCTAGCTGCTGGAATTGGTAATATTCATGGTGTTTATCCAGCTAACTGGAAGGGCTTGAATTTTGATGTTCTAGCTGCTATTAAGGCAAAATGTGGAGATATGCCACTTGTACTTCATGGTGGAACAGGTATTCCTGAGGATATGATTAAAAAGGCTATTAGCTTAGGTGTATGTAAGATCAATGTTAATACAGAATGTCAATTAGCATTTGCCAAGGCTACTAGATTATATATTGAAGAAGGCAAGGATCATGAAAAGAAAGGCTTTGATCCTCGTAAGCTTTTAGCACCAGGTGCTGAAGCAATTAAGGAAACAGTTAAACAAAAGATGGAAATGTTTGGCTGCATTAATAAAGCCTAAATTTAATAAGCCCTATTTTATATAGGGCTATTTTTTTTAAAAAGGAAGTATTATTATGTGGGAAGTAAAAAAGCCTGAATATGGTGATCAAATTAGAGTTAATCGTGGATTATATGCTCATCACGGAATTTATGCAAGTGATGATTGTGTTATTCATTTTGCTGCTAAGGATGCAAATAATGAGCTTGATCCATCAAAAGCTAAAATAATCACAACTTCACTAGCTGATTTTTTGAAGGGTGGCGTATGTGAGGTTAGATGCTATACAAAAGATGAATTAGCTAAAAAAAGAAGCCCTCAGGATATAGTTAATTATGCTATGTCATGTCTTGGTCGAGGTGGCTATAATTTGGTTACAAACAATTGTGAGCATTTTTCTAATGAATGTGCTTTTGGAGAAAAAACAAGTGATCAGGTTTCAAACATTTTAAAGCTATTTGGAGGTCATTAATGAAAATTGGTGTTGATATTGGTGGAACACAGGTAAAAATTGGTTTTGTTAATAATTTAGATATTATCTATAAATATGCAATTGATACAAATAAAGAAACTTTATTTAGCGATATTGCTGAATCAATTAAAAGTGAATTAAAAAAGCTTAATTTAGAGGAATCAGATATTGAAGGTATTGGTTTTGGCTTACCAGGTAACGTAATAGATGGCTATATTAATTTTTTGCCAAATGTAGGTATCAAAAATTATGATATTTATGAGACAATGATGAAATATTTTCCTGGCATTAAGCTTGCAAGTGGTAATGATGCTACTGTAGCAGCTCTTGGTGAGAGTATGGTTAATCATTTGGATAATGCTGTTTTTGTAACACTTGGTACGGGTGTTGGCGGTGGTATTGTCATTAATGGTGAGGTTATTTATGGTGTTCATGGTGCGAGTGGTGAGTTTGGTCATATGCGTATAGATGAAAAGCACTTATACCATTGTACCTGTGGAAGAGATGGCTGTTTGGAAACGATTGCTTCTGCAACAGGTATTGTTAGGCTTGCTAATGAATATTTATTACAATATCCTGATAGTGTTTTAAATAAAATGCCTAAATTTAGTTGTAAGGATGTAATAGATGGAGCTAAGGAACAAGATTCGTTATGTCTAAAGGTATTTAATGAGGCTTGTGATGCTTTAGGTAAAGTCTTAGCAGGTGTTGCTGTAGTTGTTGATCCTGATTGCTTTATTATTGGTGGTGGTGTTAGTAAGGCAGGCAAATTTTTACTTGATGGAATAAACGAAGCCTATAAAAAATATGCTCACTATGCAGTACGAGATATTTCCTTTAAATTAGCAACATTAGGAAATGATGCTGGAATTTTAGGAGCAGCATTACTTTTATGAGTAAGGTTGTAAGCTTAGGTACGAAGGTATATAAGCCAGAGATATTAACTTGTCCATTTTGTAATAATAAGCTTATTTATAAGCATACAGTTAGTAATAAAATTATCCAATTTTCTTCAGGTAAAAAATTTCATATTAGAAATTTGGGTTATGGCTGTGAGTATTGTAATGATGGAAAAATATATTCATCATCAACAGCCGCTAAAATGGCCTTCAAGGGCTATACATACTCAACAAGACTTATAGGATCTATTTTATATTCAAAGGAAATAGGGCTTTCTAGATATAATATTGCTTCTAATTTACTTAAGGCTAATATCATTATTTCAGATCGTAATGTTGATAATATTTATAATCACTTTAAAAATTATTTAAATAGAGCTTATGATGATGTAATTCAAAGTGAGTATAATGCTATGATTAATGAATATGGTAGAATATGTATATCTATTGATATGGTTGGTGTTTCTTATAAGATTGGTGAGGGAAATTTAGCAAGAATAATATGTGTAAGGAATTATTTTAATAATAATATTATTGGCTTTTATATGCTTGATTTTGTTGATGAGAAAACAGATGAATTAGAAGAAAAAAGAATCTTAAATAAATATTTAAATAATCCTAAAATTAAGTATGTTATTACAATTCGTAGAATATTCCCTTTTTATAGATTGATTAAACAAATGCTACCAAATGGTACAATTTTATTGGAATTTGCTAAGTTTTAAGAAAAAAACAGTAAATATTATTTTATTTTGTAAGAAATATCTTGAATTTTATTTCAAAATATGGTATTATTCTTTATGAAAGGTGTGAAAATATGGTTGAATTAGATGAATACGATAAAAAGATTATTATGAATATGCAAGAGGATGCCTCTATATCTAATAAGGATTTAGCCGAAAAAATAGGACTTGCCCCATCTTCATGTTTATTAAGAGTTAAAAATTTAAAGGAACAAGGTATTATTAAAAAAATAGTTCCTATTGTCGATGAGCGTCAATTAGGATATGAGGTTATTGCCTTTGCAAAGGTTGACATTAAGCCTATGACTCATGATACGACAGAGCAATTTATAAATGCTGTATCAACTATTCCTCAAATTGTTGAATGCTATACTATCACTGGTGATGGTTGCTTTCTTGTTAAAATTGTAGCTAAGGATTTAGTTGATTATCGTAATTTCGTTTTAGATAAGCTTACTTCAATTCCATTTGTAAGTGATGTTGATACATCAATGGTTGTCGGGGTTGAAAAGCAAACTTATTCAGTTCCAATTGAATAATAAAAAGAGCCTAGGCTCTTTTTTTTACGCATTTCATTTTTTTTAAATTTTTTCATATGATATAATCATATATGGAGGATTTAATTATGTTTAAAAGATTTATTAAATATTATACACCACATAAGGTGATTTTTATATTCGATATGCTAGCCAGTCTTGGTATATCGATTGTTGGTATGGTTTATCCAATTATTACAAGAAAGATGATTAATACCTTTATACCTAATAGACAAATGAATTTTATTGTTATTTTTGGTTTGGTATTGTTGGGATGTTATATAATTAGAATGCTACTTCGCTATTTTGTTCAATATTATGGACATGTTATGGGTGTTAAAATGCAAGCACAAATGCGAAGAGAAATGTTTTTTCATTTAGAACAATTACCTTATTCGTACTATGATAATCATGAAACTGGAAGAATAATGTCAAGAATGACTAATGATTTGATGGATATATCAGAGCTTGCTCATCATGGTCCTGAAAATATTTTAATTTGTGGTCTTACAATTATTTTATCCTTAAGCTATTTATTTACAATAAATTGGAAGCTAACATTAATTATTATGGCTGTTATTCCTTTAATGATCGTTGTTTCTTTAATAATGCGTAAGAGAATGAATAATGCTTTTATGGAAAGTAGAGTAGCAACTGCTTCAATTAATGCTGCTTTAGAAAGCTCTATTACGGGAATCAGAGTGACAAAAGCTTTTACTAACGAGGCCTTAGAACAAGAAAAGTTTGAGGTTGGAAATAAAGAATTTGTAGAGGCTAGAAGAAAATCATATAAGGCAATGGGACAATTTTCTTCATCAACAAGCTTTGTAACGGATATTTTTAATGTTATTTTGTTACTTGCTGGTGGAATATTCTTATATCATGGTGAAATTGATTTTGCTGATTTTAGTGGATTTATTGTATCCATTGGTGTTTTTATTACGCCACTTACAACCTTAATTAATTTTGTTGAGCAATATGAACAAGGGGTTACTGGATTTAAAAGATTTATTGAGATAATCGATGAAAAGCCTGAGGAAGAATCTATAAATGCAATGCCTCATGAAATAAATGGAATGGTAGATTTTAAGGATGTTTCATTTAGTTATAATGAAGAGTCAGGAGTATTGAATCATATTAATCTGCATGTTGATAAGGGGGAAATTTTGGCTCTTGTTGGACCATCTGGTGGTGGTAAAACCACAATTTGTCATTTGATTCCCAATTTTTATAAGGCTAACTCTGGTGAAATATTAATAGATGGTATAAATGTTAATGATTATACATTTTCTTCACTTAGAAGTCAAATAGGTATTGTTCAGCAGGATGTTTTTTTATTTAATGGAACCATTAAGGAAAATATTTTATATGGACGTTTAGGGGCAACAGATGAAGAGGTATATGACGCAGCAAAAAGTGCTAATATTCATGATTACATAATGTCTTTACCACAGGGCTATGATACGCCTATTGGTGAACGTGGTGTTAGGTTATCTGGTGGTCAGAAGCAAAGATTATCTATTGCCCGTGTTTTCTTAAAAGATCCTAAGATTTTGATATTGGATGAAGCAACTAGTGCTTTAGATAATACTACGGAGATATTGATTCAAAAGGCTCTAGATTCTTTATGTAGGGGCCGTACTACCTTTGTAGTTGCTCATAGATTATCGACAATTAAAAATGCTACAAGAATTTGCGTGGTATCTAAGGGTGAAATAATTGAAAGTGGTAGTCATAATGAGCTTATTAGTAAGAACGGAGCTTACAAGGCTTTATATGATGCACAATTTAAAAATAAAGAGGATATATTCTTAGATGAAACCTTTAAGGAGGCCTAATTATGAAACTAATTAAGAAAATTATAAAGCTATTATTTGGAATATTTATTTTCTTGTTGGGACTTATTATCGTAATTAATATTGCAAAATATCCTTTATATAAGGATTATAGAGCTAGTATGAAAAAGGAATTTAAAATACCAGGGCTTAGTGATGATTTTATTCCTCAGGCTTTAACCTATAATGACATATATGATACTTATTTTGTTTCTGGCTATGATAAAAAAACGGGAGCTGGTATTGTATATTCTGGTAAAGATAATAAATTTAAGAAAATTGAAATTTTAGATGATAATGCTAATTTAAAGGCTCATTGTGGTGGTATAGCAAGCTATGATGATTATGTTTGGGTTTCTGATGATTCAAATAAAGGAAGTATTTATATTTTAAATACTAATGATTTAATTAATGCTTCGGATAGTGTAGAAATTAAAGAAAAATTTATAGCTTCATCTGATGGAGCAAGTATTGGATTTTATGATAATAAAATATATGTTGGTGAGTTTTATCGTAAGGGTAATTATGAAACTAAGAGTGAGCATTATTATAAAGAAAATCATAGTATGGTTAGTGTTTATGAGTATAAAAGTGATTCAATAACTGGCTTTGGTGATTTAGTATCTTATATTTCAATACCAGATCAAACTCAAGGAATAGCCATAAATGGTGATGTTTCTTATGTTTCTATGTCATATGGTTTAAATAATTCTCACCTAAATTCCTATAACATTATAAAAACAAACGACACTTTGGATGGAGTTAGTATAAGCTATGTAGGAAAGGAAAGCTTAGTTAAGAAGTATAAGCTTCCACCAATGAGTGAGGGAATTATTTATAAGGATGATAGAATTTATGTTTTATATGAGTCTGCATCTAATAAATATCTATTTGGTAAGCTTTATTTTCAAAATTATGTTGAAAGCATAAAGGCTTAAAATTTTTGGCTCCGATATTGACTTTAATTTTGTAAGTGATATAATTATTGTATCTTAGATGAAAAAGAATAGTAGTTATTTTATTTGTTTAAAGAGAGCCTATGGTTGGTGTAAATGGGTAACAAAGGATAATGAATCTACTTTGGATAAGAGCGTGATACTCGCGTTAAGGGTTTAATTAAGTGTCTAGCTAATGCTAGGAATTAAGGTGGCACCGCGTTAAATCGTCCTTAAGTTTATCAAAAACTTAAGGATTTTATTTTGGAGGAAATATGTTAGATTTAAAATTTGTAAGGGAGAATCCTGAGATTGTAAAAGAAAATATTAAGAAGAAATTTCAATTTGCGAAGCTTCCATATGTTGATGAAGTTATTGAATATGATAAGAAGATTCGTACTTTAAAACAAGAAGCAGAAGGATTAAGAGCTTCAAGAAATGATTTAAGTAGACAAATTGGTTCATTAATGAAGGAACATAAGGTTGAAGAAGCAAATAAAATCAAAGAGATTGTTTCTAAGAATAATGAAAGAATTCAAGAAATTGAGCCGGAAATTGAAAATTTAAATAAAGAATTATTAAAAAGAATGATGGTAATTCCTAATATCGTTGATGCATCTGTACCTGTTGGTAAAGATGATAGTGAAAATGTAGAAAATGAAAAATTTGGTGAGCCAGTAGTACCACCCTATGAAATACCACATCATGCTGATATCATTGCAAGATTCAATGGATTAGATAAAGATGCATCAGGTAGAACAAGTGGTAATGGTTTTTATTATTTAATGGGCGATATTGCTAGAGTTCATTCAGCTATGCTTTCATATGCAAGAGATTTTATGATTAATAAAGGATTCACTTATTGTATTCCTCCATTTATGATTCATGGCGATGTTGTTGAAGGCGTAATGAGCTTTGCTGAAATGGAAAATATGATGTATAAAATTGAAGGCGAGGATTTATATTTAATTGGTACTTCTGAGCATTCAATGATTGGTAGATTCAAAGGTCAAATTGTCAAAGAAAATGAACTTCCTATTACTTTAACCAGCTATTCACCATGCTTCCGTAAAGAGGTTGGTGCTCATGGTATTGAAGAAAGAGGAATTTACCGTGTTCACCAATTTGAAAAGCAAGAAATGGTTGTATTATGTAAGCCAGAAAATAGTATGGAGTGGTATAACAAGATGTGGAGCTTCACTGTTGAATTTTTCAGAAGCTTAGATGTTCCTGTTAGAACATTAGAATGTTGTACTGGTGATTTAGCTGATTTAAAGGTTAAATCATGTGATGTTGAAGCTTGGTCTCCAAGACAAAAGAAATATTTTGAGGTTGGATCTTGTTCAACTCTTGGCGATGCTCAAGCTAGAAGACTAGGAATTCGTACAAAAGGTGAAAATGGAACATATTTAGTACATACTTTAAATAATACAGTTCTTGCATCACCACGTGGATTAATTGCATTTATTGAGAATAACTATAATGAGGATGGATCTATTTCTATTCCTAAAGCATTACAACCTTATATGGGTGGAATTGAAGTAATAAGACCTAAAAAATAACAAATTAGGCTATGCGAAAGCATAGCTTTTTTTATTTTAAATGTCAATTTTTAATAAAAGTGAATTATCATAAAATATGCGTAAGGAAAATGTTAAATAATTAGAAGAATATAATGATTATAATAGCATTTTTTCTTGACATTGATATATAAATTTGTTAAAATTACCCTATAGGAATAAAGAATTTTTAGCAAAATTAGAGGAATCTAATGACGCAAAGCTATAGGGTCCAACAAGGACAGCCAGTTGCAGTTGTATCAACTGCTTTTTTTATTATTAAAGGAGGAAAATATGAGATATAAAAAGCTAATACCACAAATTATTTCTTTAATATTAATTATTTTTCTTCTATCGTCTTTTTTATATGCTTGGTTTAGTGAATCAAAGACGGCAAATGCTAATTTAATTGAAATAACGAGTGAAAATTTTAAGATTAATAATACCAGTTTAGAAATTTATGATGAGACTACTAATAACTTTAAGGAATTTAGTGAAGATAGCCTTAGCAATATTTTACCAGGGACTAAAATATTTTTTCGCTTAAAAATAAATGTTAGTAATGAGATAAAGATAAATGTCAGCTTTAAGGATATAAGCTCAAATTTAATAAGACCAATAATAGTTTCTGATGGTAGGATTTTGGTTGATGATTATCCTATGGAGGATTATAGCGTAAGTAGTAGAGCTATAAATGGTTCAAATTATTCTTGTGTTATTGTTGACGATAAAATTTTATACATAGCTAATGATGAAGCAAATATGGACTTGTATGATTATAAGATTGAAGATGTTTTTTTAGCATATGAGCTTGGTAGTAATTTAGCAGATTTTACTATTCCAAATAGCTTAGATAATGGAATTAGGATTAAAGAATTTAGTGGCAGT
>CALCWU010000101.1 GCA_937905855.1 uncultured Mollicutes bacterium | reverse complement strand
TCGATATTGATTACACATGGACAGAGAAAACAGAAGAAGATAAATATATTTGTAGTATTATTATTGAAAATAAATATCGTCATAATGGCTATGGTAAATTAGGATTAGATTTATTATGTAAAATAGCTAAAGAAAACAAAATTAAATATTTATATGATGATATTGCTAAGGATAATTCAGGTATTAATTTATTTTTAAGTAATGGATTTGAAATTGAATATGAAGATTTTAATGTTGTTATGATAAGAAAATTGCTTTAAATGATTCCATCTAGGCTCAAAGCTTAGGTGGATTTTTTTATTTTAGTTAAAAAATGCTTACTTTTATTTCATGTTCCATTTTTGTACCATATTTTCCTTATAATTAATATTGTAAGGAGGAAAAAATGCAGGATATTAGAAAAAGTATTAATAAGGAATATTTAGGGCATATTCAAATGATTTTAACGGGGTTAAATGGTGGTTCAAGGCTTTTATATCAAATGATAAGGGTTAATAATAATTTATCATTTAAATATGGAGAAAAACAAAATGAAAATGGTGGAGTTATTGTTTTACCAAACATTGTTAAGCTTGATGATGAGAATATTAAGCAAATTGGTAATTATATAGCTTCTATAAATTCAAAGGCTTGTTTAAAAATCGGTAATTTTTTAGAATATAAGAGTCAAAGGGATGGTTTTATTTTTGATACAGATAGCAGATGTATCGAATTATTAAATCTTGATTTAAATGAGCTATTGGAAATAACTATTAAGCTATGTGAAAATTTAAATTTGGAGCTTGTTTTATTAAAGGATTATAATTTTACAAGTATTATCTATTTAACTAATAAGGCTATGTACTAAATTTGGTACATAAAAATCTTATAATATAATTGAAGAGGTAAAAAAGATGTTTGAAAATGTTGTTGGACATAAGAAGCAATTAACTGAAATTAGTAATGTTTTAAATTGGTTTGATCGTAATCAAGAATTACTTAAAAGAGGGATAAAAACCCCTAAAGGAATGATTTTATATGGTCCTCCAGGTAATGGTAAAACCTTAATAATTAAGGAGATTATTGAAAATACTAAGGCTAATGTTATTGTTATAAATGGCGATAGTGATAATGTGTTAGATGAGACACAAAAGGCCTTTGAGGAGGCTAAAAGAGTTGGGCATTCAATAATTGTAATAGACGAATTAGATTTACTTTTAAATGATGATGCAAGACTTAGAAGAATATTACAGGACAATATTGATGGCGTTAATGCTAATGACGATTTACTAATTTTAGCCGCAACAAATAATATGCTTGATATTCCTGATGCTATTTTAAGAAGCGGTAGATTAGATAAGTGTATTAAGATAGATTATCTTAATTCAAATGAACTTTTAGGTTTACTACAAGACCTTATGAAAAAATATGAGCTTGAGTTTAGTGATGATTATGATGAAGAGCTACTTAAGGATCTTATTGGCGGTCGTACTACAA
The DNA here is from genome assembly GCA_937905855.1 of uncultured Mollicutes bacterium. Taxonomy (GTDB): domain Bacteria; phylum Bacillota_I; class Bacilli_A; order Acholeplasmatales; family Anaeroplasmataceae; genus CAKQDS01. Next base: position 11,354 of record CALCWU010000101.1, on the reverse strand, counting down.
GTTGTACTGATATTTTAGCACTTGTTAACGATTTAGTATTAAGATATAATGAAAAGATAATTACTATGGATATGGTTGAAAATTCTATAGAAATTATAATAAATGCTATTAAAAAGGAAAGTGACGAACAATTTTATCAGGTTGCTATTCACGAGGCCGGTCATGCTATAATGCTTAATAGATTTAGTGAATATTTTAAAATTTGCCAAATAAGAATTGATGGTCCTAGTGGTAAATGCAGTGCAGCCGAGGTTAAAGAAAAGAATTTTTATTCATTTCCTAAAATGATAGCTGATATAAAAATAAGTATGGCTGGAGTACTTGCTACTAAAATTATTCTAAATACTGGTTGTAATGGCTGTGAGAAAGATCTTCAGCGTGCTAGAAATTATGCCTATAATATGTTTAATGCAAATGGTTATAAAGGCTGTTATTTAACATTACCTGATTTAGGAAGCGGTCGTAGAAAAGAAACATTTATAAAAAGAAGAAAAATGGAAAGAAAAATCGAAAGTTTCTTAAAGAAATGTGAAAACGATGCTATAAAATATATTAAAAGAAATAAAAATAAGGTCATTAATCTTGCAAATGAGCTAATGATTAAGAAAAAAATGAATAATAAAGAGATTATATCAATTTTAAATTGACAAAATGAAGCATTAGTGATATAATATATTTGTTCTTGAAATAGAACGTATGAAGAACGCACCTAAGGCTATGGCCTTGTGACAGTGCTACCAACCTGCTATTTGTAAGGTGGTGATCCATGGAACATATGGCGGAGGCAATTAATATGAAGAAATTTGTAGGTTATGCTTCCATAAAAAATGGTGGCATTTTTTTATGGAAGAGTGAATATCTTCGCTATATTTAAAAATAGGAGGATATATTTATGGAAGCAAAAAATTTAGCACCACTAAGAATTTTAGAAATTTTAAGAAATTATAGTAGTGAAGAACACAAATTAACTCAAGCGGTTATTTTAGATTATTTATGGAAGAATTATGGAATAGCTCTTGAAAGAAAATCTATAGGTAGACACATTAATAATCTTGTTGAGGCTGGATTTAATATTCAATCTACCTCAAAGGGAGTATATCTAGTTGAAGAGAAACCATTTAAGGTGGCTGAAATTTATTATCTTATAAATATGGTACTTTATTCTAAAGATATTTGTGCTACTGATGCTGATAAAATTATTAAGAAACTTGTTAGCTTAAATAATGATGCAAAGATTATCCTTGATACCCTAAAAAAGCCATTTAGAATAGAAAGAACATCAACTGATAAGCTTTTTGAAAACTTAGAATTTTTAGCTAAGGCAATTTTAAGAAAGAAAACTATATCTTTTTCAATAACTTATTATGATGAATTTAAAAGTAAAAGAAAAAGTCAAAAATATTTAGTTGTTCCTAAAATGATAGAGGTAATTTCTAATATTCAGTATTTATTTGCTAGTGATGGAAGTAAATATGAAATAGTTAAAATGGTTGACTTAGCATATGAAGATGATGAGATTATTAATAACCAAATAAATGAAGAAAGGACTAATGTTCGTTTAAAGCTTAAGGATAAAGATTTAAACGCGTTTATTAATGAATTTGGTTTAGCATATAAATTAGTAGAAAAATCAGATTATTATTATATTGTTGAAATTTATACAAATGTTGATAAGGCTATTAAATTTGCTAAAATTCATAATGCCATAATTTTAATGCCAATGGATCTAGCTTTAAAAATGAAGAGTGAATATAATGAAATGAATTTTCTTTATAATAACTTATTATTTAATAATTTAAATAATGTGGCTTTACAAATGAAATACTAAAAAATGTATTTCATTTTTTTAAATTTTGGACAAATTCGTGAGTAAAATATGGTACATTTATTAAAAATTGTGTTATCATATTATTGAGGTGATTTTATCGATAAGAAATAATAACCAGCTTTCTTATGAAAAGAATTTAAAACGAAAGGAAAAAAATATAATGCGAAAGACAAAGATTATATGTACACTTGGTCCAGCTGTTGACGATGATGATAAGCTAAAGGAAATGATCCTTCATGGTCTTGATTGTGCTAGACTTAATTTCTCTCACGGAACTCATGAAGAGCAAAAGGTAAGGATGGACCGTGTTAAAAGAGTTAGACAAGAATTAGGAATTCCCCTTCCAATTTTATTAGATACAAAAGGCCCAGAAATTAGAGTGGGCAATTTTAAGGATGGTAAGGTTAATCTACATAAGGGTGATTATTTTACTTTTACTCCTGATCATGAGCTTATTGGTGATGAAACTAGAATAGGATTAACCTATCAGGAGCTTGCAAAATATGTTAAGCCTGGCGTCACAATTTTAGCGGATGATGGTAAAATCAGCTTTAAGGTTGTTGAAATCATAGGCAATGATGTTAAATGCGAGGTTTTAAATGACGCACCTCTTAGCAATCATAAGAGTATAAATATTCCTAATGTAATTGTAGATATGCCATACATTTCTAAGGCTGATCGTGAGGATATTATTTTTGGTATTAAGGAATGTGTTGATTATATTGCAGCTTCATTTGTAAGAAGAAAAGAAGATGTTTATGCTTTAAGAGAGCTACTTGATGAGTATGATACATCTCATAAAATTAAGATTATTTCTAAAATAGAAAATACTGAAGGTATTGAAAAGATGGACGAAATAATTGAAGCTTCTGATGGAATTATGGTGGCTCGTGGTGATATGGGCGTTGAGGTTCCATTTAAAATGCTTCCGGGTATTCAAAAGGATTTAATTTCTAAATGCTATCGTGCTGGTAAAATAGTAGTAACTGCTACTCAAATGCTTGATTCAATGCAACAAAATCCACGTCCTACCCGTGCTGAGGTATCTGATGTAGCTAATGCTATTTATGATCGTACATCAGCTATTATGCTTAGTGGCGAAAGTGCAGCTGGTAAATATCCAGTTGAGGCTGTAACAGCTATGCGTGATATTGCAACATGTACTGAGGAAAATATTAACTATCATGAAAGATTCTATCGTAATAATTTAAATTTAGGAAATAGCTTTGTATCAGCTATTTGTAATTCAGCAGTTAATGCTTCATATCAAATAGATGCTAAAGCCATAATTTGTGTTACAAATAATGGTGAAACAGCATTTACATTGTCAGCATATCGTCCTAGCTGCCCAATTATTGCAATATGTGTTAATGATAAGGCTGCTAGACAATTAAATCTTGCTTGGAATGTTTATCCAGTATATGCTGAAGAAAAGCATTCTACTGATGAATTGTTCATTTATGCAATAAACAAAGCTTTAGAAACTAATTTAGTTCATAAGGGCGATAAGGTTATAATTACTGGTGGCTCTCATGTAGGTAATACAGGAACTGATATGTTTAAGCTTCATACTATTTAAAATGTCTATAATTAAAAGAAACTCTCTCATAATATATATTGTAGCGTTCATAGCTACAATAGAAGGGAGTTTTTTTTATGGCTTGTAATAATAAGCATGATGAAATAATTGTATGTAATACATTATTTAAATATGATTTAGTAAATGTTAGTGATGGTGTTTATGATTTAGTATGTACTCCATGCAACGTACCTACTGCTGTTTATAATGTAGGAAGAATTACTAGAAGAGAAAATAACTGTAACCAAATTGAATTTTATCAAGGATTTATTAATTGTGATCCTGTAGAAATTATTCAGGATTGTTCATTAGAGTGCTTAATTAGACGAATGATTGAAACTTATTTTAATAATATTCCCGATATTGAATGCAACAATAATAGCTGCGGATATAGAAATACAGGACTAGGAATATTTTAATTAATCTTAGGCTAGTTTTAACTAGCCTAAGCATTTTATTCCTTTCTATGCAAGAGGTTTGGCCTCTTTTTTTTATCAATATTTTTTTTGATTTTTTCAAAATTCATTAAAAAAAATAATGAAAGATAGTGAAAAAACAGCTGTTTTGTTTGTTAATAAAAAAGTGAAATATTGGCTTAATTACAAGTAAAAAACTGTTTGCGTAAACTTATAATATTTAAAATATATGGTAGATATTATAGCGTAATAAAGCCAAAAATATTTTTTGCTACAATTTAAATTAAGACAAATTTTTTGATTTGACTAACATTGAACGTTTGAATATAATAAAGGCACACAATTCGTTATGGAGGGATAAATATGGTTGAGTATATTATTAAACGTGATGGACGTGAAGTTCCTTTTGAACTTACTAAAATTGAAAAAGCAATTGAAAAAGCATTAGAAGCAAGCCATGAACGTAATGACAAGCTTGCGATGTCACTTGCTATTAAAACCGATGAAAAGCTTGAAGAGCTTGGACTTGAAAAACCAAGTGTCGAAGATATTCAGGATGTTGTTGAGCAGGTTTTGATTGAAAATGATTTATTAGAGGTTGCTAAGCGTTATATAGTTTATCGCCAGGAGCGTACAAACATAAGAGAAAGTAATACTAAGCTTATGAATGTATATAAGTCAATTACCTTTAATGAAACTAAAGAAAATGATATTAAAAGAGAAAATGCCAATATCGATGGTGACACACCTATGGGTATGATGCTAAAGTTTGGTAGTGAAGCAACTAAGGAATTCGCTAAAAAATTTCTAATGAAGAAGGAATTTGCTTATGCTCATGATAATGGTGATATTCATATTCATGATATGGATTTTTATTATATGACAACAACTTGCTGCCAAATTGATTTAACCAAGTTATTTCATAATGGATTTTCTACAGGCCATGGCTTTTTAAGAGAGCCTAATTCTATTGCTTCATATGCAGCCCTTGCTTGCATAGCTATCCAGTCAAATCAAAATGATCAGCATGGTGGACAAAGTATTCCAATGTTTGATTATGATATGGCACCTGGTGTAAGAAAGACTTATATTAAATCTTTTAGAGCAAATTTAGAGAAGGCTTTGGAATTAGAGGTTCCTAATTTTGATTTAAAATTGTTAGATTCATTATTTGAAGCTTCAACACCATCTATGAGTGATAATTCTGTTTTTGAGGATATTTTAAGAAATCTTTTAATAGATGTTAATAAGAGTACAGTGGATAAAATCATTACATTTGTTAAGAATGAGGCTTATAAGGATACAGATAAACAAACATATCAAGCAATGGAAAGCTTAATTCATAACTTGAATACAATGCATTCTCGTGCTGGTGCTCAGGTGCCATTTAGCTCTTTAAATTATGGTACAGATACTTCAGTTGAAGGTAGAATGGTTATGCGTAATTTACTTATGGCAACTGATAAGGGTCTTGGCAATGGTGAAACACCTATTTTCCCAATTCAAATTTTTAAAATTAAGGATGGCGTTAACTATTATCCTAACGATCCTAACTATGATTTATTTATGCTTGCTTGTAAGGTATCTGCCAAGAGATTATTCCCTAATTTCTCATTTATAGATGCAACATTTAATAAAATTTATTATAAGCCTGGCGATCCTCGTACCGAAATTGCTTATATGGGCTGTAGAACAAGAGTTGCGGCTAATGTTGATAAGGATAATGAAATAGTTACTGGAAGAGGTAATTTAAGTTTTACATCTATTAATCTTCCTCGTCTTGGAATTTTAGCTAAGGGTGATATATCTAAGTTCTTTGATATGCTTGATGAAAAGCTTGATCTTGTTATTGCTCAGCTTTATGAACGTTATTTAATTCAAATTCATAAGCATGTTTATAACTTCCCATTTTTAATGGGACAAGGTGTATGGCTTGAAAGTGAAAAGCTAAAGTGGGATGATACACTTGAAAGTGTATTAAAGCAAGGCACTTTAACTGTTGGCTTTATTGGTCTTGCTGAAACATTAGTAGCTTTAACAGGACACCATCATGGTGAAACTAAAGAAGCTCAGGAGCTTGGCTTAAAGATTGTTAAATATATGCGTGATCGTTGTGATGAGGAAACAAAGAAAACGGGATTAAATTATTCACTTATAGCAACTCCAGCTGAAGGATTATCTGGTCGATTTGTTAAAATGGATAAAAAGAAATTTGGTATTATTCCGGGTGTAACTAATCACGAATATTATACAAATTCCTTCCACATCCCTGTTTATTATAAAATTTCAGCATTTAAGAAAATTGAGATTGAGGGTCAATATCATGAATTAACAAATGGTGGTCATATAACATATGTTGAACTTGATGGCGATATGACTAAAAACCTTGATGCCTTTGTTGCCGTTGTTAAGCATATGCATGATTCTAATATTGGTTATGGATCTGTAAATCATCCTGTTGATCGTGATCCTGTATGTGGCTTTACAGGAATAATTAATGATCGTTGCCCACTTTGTGGACGTAGTGAGGGTGATATACCATTTGAGCGAATTAGAAGAATTACTGGCTATCTTGTAGGTACATTGGATCGCTTTAATAACGCTAAGCTTGCTGAAGTCAAGGAGCGTGTAAAACATGGAATCACCACAGATTAGGCTTTCTGGTATTATTGACGAATCGGTTGTTGATGGTCCTGGCATAAGATATGTTATTTTTACTCAGGGCTGTAAGCATAATTGTAAAGGATGCCATAATCCTAACACCCATGATGAAAATAAAGGCTATTTAAAATTATGCGATGACATAATTAATGATATTAATGAAACAAAATATTTAAGTGGTGTTACGTTTTCTGGTGGTGAGCCTTTTTTACAACCAGATAAATGTGCCTATATCGCAAAAAGAATAAAAAAGGAATATAATATAATTGCTTATACAGGTTATTTGAATGAACAACTATTGGAACTTGGTAAAACAAACCAAGCAATTATTGATTTTTTGTCACAAATTGATATTTTAGTTGATGGTCCATTTATTTTGGAACAAAAAAGCTTGGACTTAAAGTTTAAAGGCTCTAAAAATCAAAGAATGATTTTAGTAAAACAATCCTTATGTGAAAATAAGGTGATATTATACGATGAAGACTAGGAATTTTCCTAGTCTTTTGTTATAATAAGTTGAAAGAAGGAATATAATGGCAAAAATTGTTTACCCTAATTATGATAAATCACTTTTATCTATTATTTCATCAATCAAAAAATATTTTAATGAAGAGTATCCCTATGCTTCAAATGAAAAAATAGATGAATTATTAAATACAGATAAATATAAGCATATTACTTTTATGATATTAGATGGTCTTGGAAGTAAGGTTTTGGATGATAATTTAGATGATGAAAAAATTTTAAATAGAATGCATGTTGATGATTTGATATCTATTTATCCTTCAACAACTGCAGCAGCAACTACATCAGCTATTTCTGGACTCACTCCTCTTGAAAGCGGCTGGACAGGTTGGCAAAATTATGTTAAGGAAATAAATCAAAATATTGTTTTATTTACAGGAGTTAATTATTTCACTAATAAGCAAACTAATATGACTGGCTATCAAATATTACCAGTTACACCATTTTGGCAAAGCTTTCCTATATATACTAGTAAAATTATGCCACCATTTGATAAACAAAATGGTGTAAAAAAATTTAGTAGTGGAATAAAAAAATTAAGAAAAATATGGAAAACGAAAGAAGCATCATTCACCTATTTTTATTGGGCAGAGCCAGATAGCACAATGCATAGCTTTGGTTGTGATTGTTCTAAATCACACAAGGTTATAAATGACCTAAATAAGAAGATAGAGGTAATGTATAAGGATTTACCTAATGATTCTTTAGTTATAATAACAGCAGATCATGGTCATATAAATGTTGAACCAATTAATTTAACTCTAGATTTAAAATTAAATTCAATGCTTAAAAGAAGACCAAGCAATGATGCAAGAGCAATGACCTTTAGTGTTTTAGATGATAAAAAGAGTGAATTTGTTAAACATTTTAATGAGTTATATAAAGATTATTATATGTTATATGATGCTAGTGAATTTATTAATAAGGGATTTTTAGGAGATACTAATAAAAGTAAGCTTAATCCAAGAATTAAAGATTTTTTAGGCGATTATGTCGCAGTGGCAATTTCTAATAAATATTTTGAATATAATGATTATTTTTCAGGCTTTAAAAGCCATCACGCTGGTATGACTAGTGAAGAAATGGTAACTCCTTTAATAATTATTAAGAAGTAAAATTAATTATTTGGTGGCGTTTTCATATGTAAAGAATTATTATGTTGTGATATAATAAATTGTTTAAATGTGAGGTAAAATATATGGATATTCGTAATGTAGCAATCATTGCCCATGTTGACCATGGTAAAACAACACTAGTTGATAAATTATTAAAATTTTCACATGTATTTAGAGATAATCAAATTGTTGGCGAGTGTGTAATGGATTCAAATGCCATTGAGCGTGAGCGTGGTATAACAATTTTATCTAAAAATACTGCTGTACAATATAAAGACACAAAGATTAATATTCTTGATACACCAGGACATGCTGATTTCGCTGGTGAGGTTGAAAGAATTATGAAGATGGTTGATGGAGTTGTTTTAGTAGTAGATGCCTATGAAGGAACAATGCCTCAAACTCGTTTCGTTTTAAAAAAGGCTTTTGAAGCTCATTTAAAGCCAATTGTTGTAATTAACAAGGTGGATAAGCCATCTGCAAGACCTGCAGAGGTATTAGATGAGGTTTTAGAGCTATTTATTGATTTAGGTGCAGATGAAGATGATCTTGATTTTCCAGTATGCTATTGCTCTGCAATGAATGGAACTTCATCACTTGATATGGATCCTTCAACTCAAAAGGAAGGAATGGATCCATTATTTGAAATGATTATTAAATATATTCCAGCTCCTTCAATGGATGTTGGTGCTCCACTACAATTTCAGCCTGCAATTTTAGATTACACTGATTTCGTTGGTCGTATTGGTGTTGGTAGAATCGCTCGTGGTACAATTAAAAGCGGTGATGTAGTATCATGCTGCAGATTAGATGGTAGTATTAAGCAATTTAGAATACAAAAGCTATTTGGTTATTTTGGTTTAAATAAGTTTGAAATTAAGGAAGGCTATGCTGGAGATATCGTAGCTGTTTCAGGACTTAGTGATATTTCAGTTGGTGAGACAATTTGTCCTGTTGGTCAAGAGGATCCACTTCCAAAACTTAATATTTCTGAGCCAACTGTTCAGATGACATTTGGTACTAATACATCTCCATTTGTTGGTTTAGATGGCAAAAGCGTTACTGCAACTAAAATTGAAGAGCGTCTTTTCAAGGAAGTTCAAAGAGATGTTTCACTTCGTGTTCAAAGAGTTGAGAAAAGTGAAGAATGGATTGTATCAGGTCGTGGCGAGCTTCATTTATCAATTCTAATTGAAAATATGCGTCGTGAGGGCTTTGAATTTCAGGTTTCACGTCCTCGTGTAATTACTAAAGAAATAGATGGCGTATTATGTGAGCCATTTGAGTATGTAGTTGTTGATGCTCCAAGCGATTGCATTGGTTCAGTAATTGAAATGCTAGGTAATCGTAAAGGAATTATGGAAACAATGACTAATACAGAAACTCAAACTAGAGTTGTATATATAGTTCCATCTCGTGGTTTAATTGGTTTTAATACTGATTTTATGACTGTAACAAAGGGATATGGAATAATCAATCATAGCTTTTTAGATTATCGTCCTATGGAAGCATTTAGAGTCGGAGAAAGACAGGCTGGTGTTTTAGTTTCAATGGCACAGGGTCAATCTACAGCATATTCTATTGGTGCTTTGGAGGATCGTGGAGCAATGTTTATTTCTCCAGGTGAGGATATCTATGAAGGAATGATTGTTGGTGTTGCTAATAAGGATTTAGATTTAGCCGTTAATGTTGTAAAAGCTAAGCAACAAACAAATACTCGTTCATCAAACAAGGATATGACAGTAGTATTAAAGAAGCCTATTGTTATGTCACTTGAGGGTTGTCTTGAATTTATTAACGAAGATGAATTAGTTGAGGTTACTCCAAATCACATTCGTTTAAGAAAGAAAATACTAGATACTGTTTTAAGAAAGAAATATGATGCAAGTCGTAGAAGAGAAGAGGAAACAGTATAGTTAAAGCGGAAATTTTCCGCTTTTTCTTTTAACAAAATTCGACAAAATTGCTAGATTTAAAAGATATTTTAGCTTATTTTAAAGAAAATCGAATGTTTTTTTATTACTTTTTATTGATTTTTATTGAAAAATGTTTTTTTGTGGCGTATAATTAACACATAAAGAAAAAAGTTTCTTTATAGTTTGTAAGAAGGAGTTTTGACAGTATGAATGGTAAAGTAAAATGGTTCAATGCAGAAAAGGGCTATGGATTTATTGTTGGTGAAGACGGAAAAGACGTATTCGTACATTTTAGTGCTATAGTTTCTGATGGCTATAAAACATTAAATGAAGGCGAAGAAGTTACTTTTGAAGTTGAGCAAGGCCAAAAGGGTCCTATTGCTAAGAATGTTTGCAAGAAGTAATGAATAAATTTGACAAGCTTTGTTGCTTGTCTTTTTTTTGCATAAAAAAAGAAGAACCATCGGTTCTCCTTTTGCTGCTTATTAACGGTTGTAGAATTCAACGATTAATTGTGCATTTACATCTGTTAAGAATTCATCTCTTTCAGGTAAACGTACAAGGCTTCCAGCTAATTTATCAGCATCAAATGATAAATATTCAGCTCTTGATTGACGAGCCTCAGCTGCTTGCTTAATAACAACTAAATTCTTTGAAGATTCTTTAACACTAATAACTTGACCAACATTAACACGATATGATGGAATATCAACTTTCTTTCCATCAACAGTGATGTGACCATGAGCTACTAATTGACGAGCTTGCTTACGAGTAGAAGCAAGACCTAAACGATAAACTAGGTTATCTAGACGACGCTCTAATAATACTAAGAAATTATTAGAAGTCATTCCATCCATCTTAGCTGCTTCATTAAAAGTTTTCTTGAATTGCTTTTCGCTTACACCATATGTGAATCTAACTCTTTGCTTTTCTTGTAATTGGATTCCATATTCCTTTAATTTACCACGCTTTTGGCCATGTTGTCCTGGTGCATAATTTCTCTTAGTTAATTCTTTACCAGTTTCAGTAATTGAATAGCCTAAACGACGAGAGACCTTCCAAGTAGGTCCAGTATATCTTGACATTTTTCGTTCCTCCTATGTCTTTTTCTAAATGGAAAAAAGAATGAAGATCTTTTGTTTTGCAGGATATCTATGTAATAATATTTTCACCAAGAAAGCAGCGAAGGTTACTAATATTCCCCTATAGGGTTAAGATATTTACTGCATAATAAAAGACAGCTGCCTTTTAACCACGCTAGTCTATTATACTAAAAAATCATTTTTATGTCAATACCTCATTTGCGACATATAG